>JADGQE010000081.1 GCA_017882055.1 Thermoflexales bacterium | reverse complement strand
TCGACGCGACCGAATCACCGCTCAAAGTACCAGGTGGCAATGACGCGACGCATATCGTCGGTCAATTGGGCACGTCCTCTCACTGATTACAAATTGCGTGTGATTGTTAAAATATATTACGCTCTGGGATCGAGTTGGAGGTTTGGCAAGGAAATGCCGGCACAAGCGGAGAACCCGATCAGGACCTATTGCCTGGTATCCTCGACCGGTACGACACGCCATTGCTGACCTGGTATGAGGATGAGAACGCAGGGGCGCGGTGTGCACGCAAAACATGTCAGCGGGTCGGGTTCCCACGCCCGACCTCAAGCGGCGTGGGAGCCGCTTCCGCTGATTGCCTGACACCTTTTGCGTGCACACGGGGCGCGGCGTTGCTTGACGAAACCTGCCAAAACAGGTACAATCCCGCCGTTGTTGGAAGGGCCGTGGGGCGGGTCGCCGCGTGTGAGGGGCCGCGCCCTTTTATTTGCCTATTCGCCTTCCGCTGGTTTGGAGACTGAGGCAAACAGGGCAGGCGAGCGAGTAACCCACAATGGCTGAAGACACGATCGAGCTCGACCAGCAGGCTCTCACCACTGTGACAGCGCAGTCGGTTCAGCTCAGGCAGTGTGCGGCCCGCCAGATCGATGCCGAGCAAGTCGCGATGCGCCAATCGGCCGCGCAGTCAATCGATGCCGATACGATCGAGTTATATACTTCCGCCGTTCAATTGATCGAAGCCGAAACGGTTCGAATGAACCAGAGCATTGCGCTGGCGGCGCGAACGGATACACTGGCCGTCGAGCAATCCAGCCTGGGCGTGCTGCGTGCTGCGGAAGTGACACTGGCTGACAGCGAAGTGATTGTGCTGGCGGGTGATCACGTTCAGGCGGCCAATGTCAATGCCTTTCTGGTGATCGGCAAGACCCTCGAAGGCGAGATCAAGCCGACGCTCGACACGCGCGGTGCGATCCTGTTCGGGCTGGCAGTCGGCGGGATGCTGGGACTGTTCTCGTTTTTATCTGAGGTTGTGCGGCGGTCGCGCCGATAAACTGGCGGTCACGCCGAAACTAAATCATGGCAACAACCTGCGGGGCCGGGTGAAAGCGCACTGCGGGTGGGGAGAATTCAGAGCATGGAACAAATCGAATTGAATGTTTCGCCGCGAACGGTTATCGGCAAGCGAATCGGCGCGCTGCGCCGATCGGGCAGTGTGCCGGCGGTGCTGTATGGCCGCCATCAAGAGCCGGTGCACTTGCAAGCCAACGATCGCGAATTGATGAAAGTCCTGGTCAAGGCCGGCAGCAGCCACCTGGTGGCTTTGCGAATCGCCGGGGAAGCCGAACCGCACATGGCGCTGGTACGCGAAATTCAGCGCGAACCGATCAAAGGCAACCTGTGGCATGTTGATTTCTACGGGGTGTCGATGACCGAAGAGATTACGGTGGAAGTCCCCATTCGCTACGAGGGAACTTCGCCGGCCGCGGCTCTTAACGAAGGTATCCTGACTTATGGCTCGGACACGATCGAGATCGAGTGTCTGCCGGGCGACCTGATCGATGCCGTGGTGATCAATCTGAGCGGCCTGCTCAAGGTCGGCGATGCGATCCACGTGAGCGATCTCAAGTTGCCGACTACGGTCAAGGTCCTGACCAACCCCGACGATCTGGTTGTGCGCGTCACGCATCTGGCCGTGGAAGAAGTCGAAGCGCCGGTGGCTGTGGCAGCGGCCGTGACGACCCTCGCTGAACCCGAAGTGATCAAGAAGGGCAAGACCGAGGAAGAGGAAGAGGCCGAAGAGAAAGAGAAGAAGTAGCGATTCGGCCAATCAACGAATCTGTCTCTCAACACACAGCAACCGCCGGATGGAAATACTCCATCCGGCGGTTTTTATTCTTTGCAAGACCTGCGTTTGCAACAAAACATGTCGGACCGAATCGCGCAGTTTTGTCTAGATCGTATTCACGGTCGAACCGCACCACGGGCATTCGATGCTGGCGGCGTCGATCCATTCGACACTGTCGGAACGGAGCGGCCCGGCGCACTGCGGACAAGTCGGCGGCAGTGAATGCGATGGTCCGCCCGGAAATGCACCGAGTTTTAGACCGGCTTCAGCCAGACGTTTAGTCGTTTCTTTTTCCAGCGTGCTGGCCTGGGCGCTGAAGCCGTGTCCGCGCAGCAGAGCGATGATCATCGGCATGGCCCGTGTGGCCCGCATCGGACTGCCGGCGGTGACCATCCAGTCGAGTGCGCGCCGTGCTTGAGCCAATGCGTCGTCGGGCTGTTTGGCCTGAATGAAGGCACGGCTAGCCAACAGCGCCCCGCGCACGGCTGGTTGAATTCGTCCGCGCCCAGACGCTTCATCGCCGATTTGTTTGAAGACATTTGCCGCATCGACAAAGCGTCCTTCGGTCATCAACTGCTGGCCTTCCAGGAATTTCTGTTGGAATGGCCCACCCATGCCGAGTGCACGCCGCAGCATGCGTCTTGGTCCGAACATGACAGCCTCCAATAATCAATGCAGACTTGTCCGTCTTTCTTATTTTGATTCTATTTCATTCTCATGGTCGGGAGTTTCTTCCGGTGTAAAATCCGCGTTAACTTCGACGGGCGATTCGGCTTCAGGCACGCGATCGATCTTGCGGGCAAAGAGCAAATAACCCGTGTGGGCGATCATCCGATCCATCGGACGCAGGCGCTGCGCCACGGTTTTGTAACCACGCAGCAGCAGCTCCTCCACTTCGATGAAGCCGAAGGGCTGCAAGGCCAGCGCCTCGAGCAAGCGCACGACTTGATTGGTGGTGGGCACCAGTGTGCCGAAGTAACCGCCGCCGCGCAACGCATTCGCTGCGACGTGCAAATAGCGCGATGGCTCAGGCACATCGAGAAACACCGCATCGACACCGGTCTCGTCGAAACCGGCTTCGATGTCTTTGAGTTTGAGATCAACGCGATCGAGCAAGCCGACCCGTTCGAGGTTCTTGCGGGCGAGGTTCTGCACATCGGGCCGGATTTCATACGAAATCACGCGCCCGCCGGGCATTGCCGCACGCGCCAGTGCCAGCGTCAAGCCGCCCGATCCGCTGCCGGCTTCGATCACGGTGGTGCCGGACTGGATCGATAGTTTGATCAGAATGTAGCCGATGTCTTTGGGATAAATGATCTGAGTGGTGCGCTTGATGTCTTGGACCAGATCCGCGGTGGATGGATCGAGCAGCAGGAAAGGATAATTCATATGCGACAGAATCTCGCGCCCCCACGTGCCGCCGATGCAGGCATCGTACTCGATGATACCGCGATGCGTGTGCAATTTCTCGCCGGGCGTGATTCGAATCAGAAAGCGTTTGTGATCGCGGCTGATGAACAGGCCAAGGTCGTTGGGTTGAACAGTTTTTTCAGTCATGGCAACATTATAACAGAAACGTGATGCGTAATGCGTATTGCGTGTTGCGTATCACCTTTCACTGATCACTAATTACTGATCACTATTTACTGGTATACTTCTCGGCATGACCGCCTCTCCGAATTGGGACCCCATGAAATGGACGCCATGAAATGGGACGCCATCGCCGACGAAGCCGTGCGGCATTTGCAGGCTTTGTTGCGAATCGATACGACGAATCCTCCCGGCAATGAATCGGCTGCCGCTGAATATCTGGCCGGTGTGCTGCGCGCCGAGGGCCTGGCACCGATCGTGCTGGAATCTGAGCCGGGACGCGGCAATTGCATTGCGCGATTGCGCGGCGACGGTTCGCATCAGCCGCTGCTGTTGTACGGTCACACCGATGTCGTGCCGGCCGAACCTGATCACTGGACGCATCCACCTTTCAGCGGCGATGTGGCCGAGGGCTGCATCTGGGGGCGCGGCGCGCTCGATATGAAGAGCATCGTCGTCATGCAGCTGATGACGATATTATTGCTCAAACGTTTCGCGCCGGAGCTGCAGCGCGATGTCATCTTTGCGGCCACGGCTGACGAAGAGATTGACAGTGACGTTGGCGCAGGCTGGCTGATTAAGCAGCATCCCGATCTGGTGCGGGCCGAATACGGCCTCAGCGAACTCGGCGGCTACACGCTGTATTTGCAGGGGCGGCGTTTCTATCCGATTCAAACGGCCGAAAAGGGCACGTGCTGGCTGAAGATCCGCGCGTCGGGGCGGCCCGGTCATGGTTCAGTGCCCCACGCAGACAACGCTGCGCTGCGACTATCGCAGGCAATCGTTCGAGTAGCGTCGCATTCGCTGCCCTTGCACGTCACGCCGACGGCAGCCGGCTTTGTGCAGCGTATCGCTCGCTCGATCGGCGGACTCACGGGGCTGACTCTGCGCGCGGCGTTGAATCCGGTGCTGCATGAAGCGGCTGTTCGAGCTCTGCCCAGGTCATCATTTGCCGATACGTTGCGCGCAATTCTGCACAACACGGTTTCACCCAATCAGATCACGGCGGGCCATAAAGTCAACGTGATCCCTTCAGAGGCCGAGGCGAGGCTGGATGGGCGCATGCTGCCCGGCTTCAACGTCGATTCTTTTTTGAGTGAAGTCCGATCGCGGCTTGGGCCGGGCATCCAGATCGATGTCGAGCAGACTTCGCCGCCGCTTGAAGTGCCGGTCGATACGCCGTTGTTCAAAACGATCGAGCAGCAGCTCAACCGATCGGATCCGGGCGCGATCGTACTGCCGTATATGCTGACGGGCGCGACCGATGCCAAGCTGTTCGCCCGGCTCGGCACGCGCTGTTACGGCTTCGCGCCGATGAAGATCGATCCTGGCATGGCCTTCGATGGGCTGATCCACGGTCACGACGAGCGGATCGCGATCAGCACCCTGGCCTTTGGCGTGCGTGTGTTGTATGAAACCGTGCGCGACTTCTGCCTGGCTCAAATGTGACCGGCAGGCTGTCCGGGGGCCAAAAACCGACTACCCGTTCGGCTAGACACGCCTCACATTTTAGTGTAAACTACATATTAGCACGAACAAGGAGGCAAGGAAGAATGGCCGAGTCCAAGAAGAAGGTTGTCTGTATCGAAGATGAACCTGAAATTATCGATCTCATCCGGCTTATTCTAGGACGCAAGGGCTTCGAGTTGACCGGAGCGACCGGCGGAATGGAAGGGCTTGATGCCATCCGCAATGTCAAACCCGATCTAGTGCTGCTCGATTTAATGATGCCGGACATGGACGGCTGGGAAGTCTACCAGCAAATGAAGGCCGACCCGGAACTCAAGAACATTCCGGTGATTGTGGTGACAGCTAAGGCGCAGAGCATCGATAAGATCCTGGGGCTGCACATTGCCAAAGTGGACGACTATGTAACCAAGCCATTCGGCCCGCAGGAACTACTGCAAAGCATCGAACGCGTACTGCATATCACGCCCTGATCATCCGCCTTTTTTGAAGAATCTATTCAACCTCCCGCGGGTTTGAAACCTGCGGGAGGTTTTGTGTTAGCGCCAAAGCACTCGATCGAGGCGGCAGCCGCACAGACACGATCGAGACGGCACGGATGATCGGCGCAGCGCCTCATATAAACAACCATGATGGTAGCCGCACTGGTAAACGGCGCGTGAAACGCCGGATAACTTTCGATCGTTAAGCCGCTTTTTGTCTGAACTCCCGAATGAGCCGGCGGAAGCTGAGGCTGTCGCCCGACAGCAGCGTATCGGCCCGAAAGAAGCGCGCGGACAATAGCACGAACAGGTAAGTCGTGGCGGCCAGCAGCACCAGCCCGATGAGCAGCTGTTCGATCGGCACAGACGTGGCGCTGAGCCGCGTAATCATCGACGTGGGCGACGTCAGCGGGAACAGGCTGAGCACCACCGGCAGCGCGTCATTCGGTGACTGCGCGAAGGCGTTGCTGAGAAACAGCGGGAGCATCAACGGCAACAGCGCGATGAAGGTAAACTGCGAGCCTTCGCGAGTATTGGGAGCCAAAGCACCCAGCGCGGCGAACACCGAGCCGTAAAGCAGATAGCCCAGGACAAAGTACAGAACCCCCCAGACCAGGAATCCATCGGGCAGAATGTAGTTGGCGCCGCTCGTATTGAGGCCCGTCAAACCCACAGCGGCCCAGATGGCCACCTGCAGCAACGCGACGAAACCCAATCCCACGACTTTGCCCAACATCAGATCGCGCGGACGCAGGCTGAGCAGCAGGACCTCGGCCGTGCGATTCTCTTTTTCCTTCGTGACGCTTTGCAGCATGAATTGACTGGTCATGGTCAGCACGAGATAGAAGATGAGCAATGCGGCTAACGGCACTATGGTGGTCAGGGCATCTTTGGGATCGCGCGCCGGCTTTGGCGCGAGCTGCTTGGTCGTCGTCGACTTGATGGGGTTGGACAACATCTTCGCCAAATTCTCATTGCCAGCCAGGTTATAGTTAATGATGTATTCGAAGAAACCACTGCTGTCGAGGCTGGTGAACAGGCTGAAATTGCGATCAACCAGAGTCAAGTTGCCGGACTTGAGAAAATCAGCGGCGACAACATAGTATTGCTGCAATTCACCCGCTTCCAGCGCAGCCTGGGCCGATGCCCGATCAGAAAACTTGCGCAACCGATCGGGGCTGACGACAAACACGCTGCTACCTGCGCCGCCGAATTCAATCCGATCGGGAATCTGCTTGATCAGTCCCGCTTCGTCGACGTAGCCGATGTCGGCCTTGTTGTTGCTGGATCCGCTGTTAGCCGAGAATGGGTTGGCGCCACCTTCAGCCAGCGAACTATGCGCCAGTAACTGTGAACCGGCACTTAAGGCGATAATCACCGCTGGCAGCAGAAAAGTCGTGAGCCAGAAAGACGGCTTGCCAATCGTGACCTTGATTTCGTGTTTGATAACGATCCAGATATTTCGCATATGATTTCACCTATTCCGCTTTCACACGGACGGCACTCAGCATCGCGCGTAAGTTGAGCCGCTGACCGTAGCGCAGCATCCCTGAGCGAAAAACGCGGGCCGCCGCCCAGATGCTGAAGATCGCTGAGCCAACCAGAATGATCCAACTCGCGATCAATTCCCAGATCGGAATTGTACTCAGGCCCCAACGGAGCGTAATCGTAACAAAAGCCGTCGTCGGAAACAGGGTCAAGAGCGTGGACAGCGGGCTGTTGGGGTTAGTCATGAATATAATCACGAAGAAGTAAGGGATGGTATACAGCATATTCAATGCGCCCGCCAGCTGTTGGCCCTGGCGCACTTCGGTCACGGCCGCGCCGACGGCGATCATCATCCCAGCGATCAGTACGTAAGCGGGCACGAAGAACAGTAGCGCGACGCCGAGCATAGACCAGGGAACGCGAACTCCGCGCAGAAAATCGATGGAATTGGATCCGAGGCCCAGCCCGATCCCGATCGTGAGGCACAAGATCACAATTTGTGTCAACGCCACGCCGATCAGTCCGAGCGCCTTGCCGCCGATCAACTGATTGGGCGACAACGAGGTAGCCATCACTTCGATCGTGCGGCTTTCTTTTTCATCCGTAACGGCTTGCAGCAGGTAAGTGGCCGAATTCATCACGGCCATGATGAAGAAGAAGCCGAGGGCAAAGGGCAGGAAGAAGTTAATGATGGCATTGCCGTTGATTTCCTGCGCACCATCGGCCGAACGCGCCGTAAGATTGATGCCATCCAGCGCGCGTTGGCGCACGTCCTGGGGCAAGCTGGCGACGAGGTTTGCTCGCAAAAAATATCTGAAGTCGCTCTGGGCCGCCGCCGATGGTTCTTTGTCCCAGCCATAGGCCATGATCTTGCCCGTTTGGAGATAGTCTTTGGGCAGCACGTAAAAGGCTTGAATCTGCTTGTTTTGCAGTGCGGTCCGGGCGGCGGCTTCGTCGACGAAGGGCAGCATCTTCAGCCGCTGAGCGCTATCGGCCGGCGGCGCGGCATTAGCCGACAGCCAGCCAGTCTGATCGACGTAACCCACCGGCTGCTGATCGGTGCCGATGGTCGTGACAATACTGAGAACCATGATGCCGATGAAGAAGATCGGCAGGGCCAGTGTGCCGAGCAGGAACGATCGCTTCCTGACGATCTTGGCATATTCGTTTTTGGCGACAATCCACAGCTTACGCATTCAACGCCTCCGGGTTGCCCTGCACCACCGAGATGAAGATGTCGTCCAGCGACGGCTCGGCGATTTCGAAGCGCTCGATCTTGAGACCCTCGCGCGCGGCCAGGGCCTTAAAGACGTCCTGCGGGTTGGCGCCGGCGGCCAGGGCCATATGCCAATCGCCATTGGTATGGCGCGTTTCCAACACACCGGGGACATTCGTGAAATCGCCTTGCCCTTTCACGACGATGGCGTTGCCCGCGAAGTTGTGCTTGATTTGATCGACTTCGCCGTACAGCACGGTGCGACCTTTGTTGATCAACGCAATGCGACCGCACAGGGCTTCGACCTGGTACATCTGGTGCGTCGACATGACGATCGTTTTGCCGGCTTGCTGCTGTTCGCGGATAATGTCTTCGATCAAACGCGTGTTGACCGGATCAAGCCCGGCGAACGGCTCGTCGACGACGATCAGATCAGGATCGTGCAACAACGTCGCAATCACCTGCGCTTTTTGCTGCATGCCTTTGCTCAGCTCTTGAATCTTCTTCTGGCGGTGATCGTACAGGTCCAGACGTTTCAGCCAATCCACGGCCTTTTTGCGCGCGGTCGTTTCGCTCACGCCCTTCAGCGTGGCCAGGAAGATCAGCGTGGCTTCGAGCTTAAGATCCTTGTATAGGCCGCGCTCTTCAGGCAGGTAGCCGATGCGATTCTTTTTAGCCTCATCAATTGCGCCGCCCAGCACCGATACTTCGCCGCGCTCGGGCTTGAAGATATCCAGCATCATGCGGATCGTGGTGGTTTTGCCCGCGCCGTTCGGGCCGAGCAGGCCGAAGATTTCTCCGGCGTATACTTCGAAGGAAACATCCTCGACGGCGTGAACTTGACCGAAGGATTTTGCAACGTGTGAGATGGTGACGGTAGGGGTCATGGTATTCCTCGTCAGAAACCAGGTTTCTGCAACATGAGATAAAAGCCTGCGAGATTTTACCACACGCAGGCAAACGCGTCCTGTAGCTGAGCCGCCGCATGCCCGACATTTGACGGACACAACTTCGAAAGCATGCGGGCAACTTAACGGCGTGGATTTTATCACTCGTTCCGGTAGGGGACATCCTTCTAGCGTGGAGTTCGGCCTCGGTCTTTAGGGCTATCTCCGACTTTAGTCTAAGGCCAATACTGTTTAGTTTAGCCGTAGCATAGGGCCTCGTGCCCGCCCACAAGGGGCTAAACTACGTTTATCTAAATAGTATTGAGTCTGAGGCAGTGTTATAATCCAACGTAAATTCTACTTGAGTGAGCCAGATCATGAATCACTTGCTTGAGCGCCAGACGGCTATTTTCGAGGCAAAGCGCGAGGTGTCCCGTAAGCCAATCTACCTCGACACGGAAACGACCGGGCTGGAAGGCACAGATCAAATCATTGAGATCTGTGTGCTGGATCACGACGGTACTGTGCTGATCGATTCGCTGGTGAAGCCCACCGGACCTATTCCGCCGGACGCGATGCGGATACACGGCATCACCAATGGGATGGTGAAGGACGCGCCACCGTGGCCCGACCTTTGGCCTCAAGTGAAAACGGCTATAGCCGATCGGCGTGTGGCGATTTACAACTCCGAATTCGATGTGCGGTTGATGAGGCAGTCACATCGCAAACATCAAATGAGTTGGGAGATGCCGAACGATTTGTTCTGCTGTGTGATGAAACTCTATGCCCGGTTCTACGGACAATGGGATTCTTATCGCGGGTCGTACCGCTGGCAGAACCTTGAGGCCGCCGGACGACAATGCAAAATTGCGTTGCCCAACGCCCATCGCGCCCACGCGGATACGCTGCTGGCGCGGGCTGTGCTGCAATATATGGCCGGGCAAGCAAGATAATGCCTGGCCGGGGTTTCGTCTGAATATTATCGAGGCTATGGTATACTTCCTGCCGAAGACTATCCCGCAGATTGATCGCGTTTCCTCGAATCTCAACCGGCAAAGTGTCGTGACGACTCCGCTTCGTTCCTTGAAGGGCGACGAAAAGAACTCTGTATTCCTGAGGAAGATTTGAAGCCGCTTACACGTCGTGGTTGGTTAATAATCAGCGCTATCGTACTGGCTTATGGGGTTGCGCTGATATGGGATGTTTCGCCCTATGTGCGCGGGCCCGATGAATGGCGCTGGTCTCGCTGGCCCATTGCGCAATGGGACAAACTTTGGCCCCTGGCGATCGCCCTGGCGCTTATTCTGCCGGGAGTGTGGTGGATCGATCGGCGCGCATGGCGCGCGCAAAAGGCCACCGGGGAGCGGCGGTGGATCGCGATCGGAGTCGCGTTGCTCGTCCTCGCTGCGCCGATCGTGCAGTTGCTGGCGCTGCGCGCCGATAAGTTGAACCCATTTGAGGCCTTGTTCGATCGCGCGGTGGATGTCGCGGCAAATAGTTACTTCTCGGCAAGTCTGCGCATCACCGATGTGAATCAAGCGTTGCGTACCTACCCGCAATTGATGCCGACGTTGGACATTCATGCGCAAGTTCATCCGCCGGGCCTGCCGTTACTGTATTGGTCCACCGCTCAGGTGTTTAGCTCAGCGCCGAATGCCGCTCGCCCGGTTAGCCAGTGGTTGCGGCAACTTGAATGCAACGACATCAATCTGATGCTGCTGTCTGACGCACAGCTGGCAAGCGCACTGGTTGGTATGGGAGTGCCGCTGCTCGCCAACCTGTTGACCGTGTTGTGTGTGTTCAAACTGGCAAAGGATCGCTTTGGCGCGCGCGCAGGCCTGTATGCGGCGGCCTTATGGGTCACCGTTCCATCGGCGCTGTTGTTCCCCGGCTCGTGGTCATTAGTGTATCCGTGCTTAGCCTGTGTGACGTGGCTGGCAGTGGATGCGGGCTTGCGCCGCCGGAATATTCTGTGGTTCTTGTCGGCAGGCGTGCTATTATCCATTAGCACTTTCCTCGAATTGGGTACGGCCGCACTGGGATTATTCCTGACGCTGTATATTCTGGCGCACTACGTGTTGAAACGGCGCAATCCACTGCGCGATTGGCGCTTTTTGGCCCCGGCCTTGATTGCGACCCTGGCCGGTGTGTTCTCGATCTGGGGAGCGTATCAGTTGGCTTATGGCGTTAGCCTGGGGCAAATCATTGGCGCGATGTATCCGATTCACACGGGCTATCAGTTTGATCGGGTCACGTGGATTATCAATCACCCGTATGAATTCGCGGTGTTCCTCGGTCTGCCGATCTTCTGCCTGCTCGTGGTGATTTCGATCCGCGCGATCAAGAATGTTCGCGCGGGGCAGAGTGACGCGCTGTCGTTGTCGCTCCTGATCGGATTGCTCGCGCTCGCCGTAGTCGATCCAGCCCGCGACGAAACCGCGCGCACGTGGATGTTGCTTATGCCGCTGGCCGTGGTGATCGTATCACAGTTGTTTGCCGATACGACGCCGCGTCCTCAGCGTTTTGGCTGGCTGTGGGGGCTGATGGCTATCCAAGCCGTGACGATGGTGGCGGTGTTGAATGTCATGAGTGTTGGTTTGTACGGTTTACCGCCACGTAATACCATCGCGGCATTGCCATCAACGGCGACGGTA
>JADGQE010000431.1 GCA_017882055.1 Thermoflexales bacterium | reverse complement strand
AGTGTACCATCGCACACCGGCCCTTGCTATGAAATCCGAAGCATGATTGGCAGGTCAAGAAGTTCGTACCGATTTAGAGTGACATTTGACATTGGACAGAGTCGATAGTCCGTGGCATCTTTAACCTAAGGTATGTGTCGGTGTGGCAGATCCTGAAGCGTCTATCCAATTCAATCACTTGAAGGTATACTTCATCGCAAGCGATTATCCCGGAATACTGCCCTGGACAGACGCCCAAGACAGACGAATCTCGCTGAAGGCAACATGCGGTTCGCTTTGTTTTCTCAGCGGTCTGCTTAGCCCAAGGAGGCGATGCGGTCACAAGCTAAATCGAACAGATGTCGCACTGCTATCGTTCTGCCCGTGGTTTTGACCTCAATTCCATCCCCCAGGAAAAAGGAGCGTTTGCATGGCTACAGTCGCTGTTCCCGATCAGAAAGTTATTGGCTATCTGCCGCAGGACACCCCGCCCGTTGGCTCAATGATCAGCCTTGGCATCCAGCAAGTGCTAACGATGTTCCCCGCGACCGTGCTGGTCGCCATCCTCACCAAGTTCGATGTCGGCGTGACGCTGCTGGCCAGCGGCCTCGGCACCATCATCGCCTTACTGGTCTCAAAGCGCCGCATCCCGATGTATTACGGCTCGAGTTTCAGTTACATCTCGGTCGTGATCACGGCCATGAATCTATACGCCAAAGATTGCTTCGCCGATTCGGCCACAACTTACTGCGGCGAAGGCGTGCGCATTGTGCAGGTGGGCATCATCGGTACCGCCGTGGTCGAGATTCTGGTCGGTCTGTTGATCATGCGCGTAGGCAAGGATGCACTCGATCGGGTGCTGCCGCCCGTCATCACCGGCTGTGTCGCGATCGTCATCGGTATCGCGCTGGCCGGCTCAGCGCTGGGCAGTGCGAGCGCGAACTGGCTGGTCGCCATTCTCACGCTGCTGGCGACGGTGGTTTTTTCAGTGTATTTGCAAGGTAAAGGGCTGATCGGCATGTTGCCCATTTTGTTCGGCGCGATCTTCGGCTACATCGTGGCGGCGTTGATGGGCATCGTCAAGTTCGACGCAGTCGCCGCGGCTGAGTGGGTGCGCGTGCCCCGCATCACGTTCCCCGCGTTCGAAAACCCCAACTCATGGGCGGTCGTCGTCAGCATTTCGCTGATCGCGATTGCGACGATTCCCGAAAGCACCGCGCACCTGTATCAGATGAGCCTGTACATCGACGCGCTGGCCAAGCAGTTGAAGCGCGCCCCGATTGAGATCAAGAAGCTGATCGGCCTGAACCTCGTCGCCGATGGCAGCGATGACATCGTCGTGGGTTTGCTGGGCGGCTGCGCGGGCACCAACTACGGCGAGAATAACAGCCTGATGGCGATCACGCGCAACTACTCGGTGCCAGTGCTAATGACGGCCGGTGTGATCGCGATCTTGCTGGGCTTCGTCGGCAAACTGGCCGCGCTCGTCGAGACCATCCCGACGGCGGTGACCGGCGGCCTGTCGATCTATCTGTTCGGCGTGATCGGCATGCAAGGCGTGGCGTTGATCCAAAGCGAGAAGGTCAACCTGTTTGAGCCGCGCCAACTGGCGATTGGCTCGATCATTCTGGTGACGGGCATCGGCGGCAACCTGGCGCTGAAGGATGGCCTGTTCCCGTTCCAGATCCCGGCGATCTTCCCGAACGGCATCCCGGCGATCGTGTTTGCGGCGATCTGCGGCATTGTGTTGAACCTGATCTTCCTGGCGCTACCGCCGTCGAAGTTCGGCGTGGAAGATCGCGAAAACCTGAACGACTAAGATAAACGCAAACCACGTCACCCCGTGGCCCGCCGCTTTGCGGACACGGGCAGACACAGAGACACGGAGAAACGCTTATAAAAACTCCGTGTCTCTGTGTCTCCGTGGCAAGTCTTTGAGGTGGATATGATTACAGCACACCCCGGTTTACCTGAATTCGATTACATCAAACCCACTACGCTTGAGGAAGCGAGTACATTTCTCGCACAGCATATCGGCGAGGCGCGGCCTTTCATCGGGGGAACCGATACGTTCGTCCGCATGCGCGATGGCGCGTGGAAAGACAAGTACCTGGTCGATGTGAAGGGCTTGCCCGGCATGCAAGACCTCACGTTCGATCTAGCCAAAGGACTGATGGTAGGCGCGGCGGTCAACATGAATCGCTTGATCGCCTCGCCCGAAGTGAACGAGCATTATCCGGTATTGGCCGAAGCGGCTCACACCGTAGCCAGTTATCAACTTCGCACCCGTGCGACTATCGCGGGCAATATCTGCAATGCCTCACCGGCCGGCGATACCGTCGGCGCATGTCTGGTGCTCGATGCAAAGGTGCACGTGCATGGCGTTGATGGAGATCGTGTTGAGCCTCTCCCGCTTCGCGCATTCTTCAAAGGCCCCGGCAAATCCGTGTTGAAACCCGGCGACATCGTGACCGCCGTTGAGTTTCCGATTCCGCCGAAAGGTTCGCAGGGCAAGTATCTGAAACTGGGCCGCAACGCGATCGGCGATCTGGCGATCGTGGGCGTGACAGCTTTCGGCTATCCCGACGGCGCAGCCGCGTCGGGCTATCGGTTCTTCGTCGCGCTGGCGTCCGTCGCACCGACCCCGTTCATGCCGGACATGGGACTACTCAGCGAGAAAGCGATCACGCCGGAGTTGATCGACGAGGCGGCGAATGCAGCGATGAATGCGGTCGCTCCGATCGACGACGTGCGCGGTAGTGCGCGGTATCGAAAGTTGATGGTGCGGAATTTGACGCGCAAGGCGCTCTCTGACGTGTGGGAAAGATTGACGAAATAGACGGAGAGACTGAGGGAATGGGAGACTGAGAGATTGAGAGATTGAGAGACTGAGAGAAATATCTCGCCATCTCTCCATCCCTCTATCCCTCCGTCGCTTTATCCGGAATGGAGGAACTATGTCCTTTCATAGAATAACAGTTACCGTTAATGGTTCAGCAGAAGTGGTAGATTTCCCATCGAACATGACGATGTTGACGATGCTGCGCGAGAAGCTGGCGCTGACGGGCACGAAGAACGGCTGCGCGGCCGGCGAGTGCGGCGCGTGCACGGTGTTGTGGAACGGCGAGCCGGTGAATAGCTGCATGGTGCTGGCCGTGGAATGCGATGGCACGGAGATCGTGACAGTTGAAGGGCTATCGCATGATAAGCAACTCGATCCAATCCAGCAGACCATGATCGACGCGGGCGGCGTGCAATGCGGCTTCTGCACGCCGGGCATTCTGATCTCGGCGCGGGCGCTGCTCGATCGCAATCCGCAGCCGACCGATTATGAGATCCGCGATGCGCTGGTGGGCAATCTGTGCCGCTGCACCGGGTATACGCGCATCATCGAAGCGGTGAAG
>JADGQE010000080.1 GCA_017882055.1 Thermoflexales bacterium | reverse complement strand
GCTGATCGCGATGCTGGATATGGAACACCAGGCGTGGCACAACGCTGCGATGCTGTGGAACATCGCCGTCGATCGAGCCTTTCGCGGGCAGGGCATCGGGCGCGAATTGATCCGCCGCGCCATCGAGTGGGCCAGGGATCATCAACTGCGCGCCATCCGGCTGGAGACCCAGACCAACAACTGGCCGGCTTGCAATTTCTATCGCCGTCTCGGCTTTCAGCCGGGCGGCCTCGACGATCATTACTACGCCAATGACGACATCGGCGTGAAAGAAGTGGCGCTCTTCTGGTGGTACGAAATCATCTAATGCGTAATTCGTAATGCGTAACGGATGCTTTTACGCAATACGCAACACGCAATACGAGGTATTCATGGCTAAAGCAACGCTGTATTTTCCACGTGACTTCAAATGGGGCTGTGCCACGGCGGCTCATCAGGTCGAAGGCGGCAACGACAAAAACGATTGGTGGGCGTGGGAGCAAGGCGAAGGCCACATCAAAGGCGACCAGAAATCTGATCGAGCCTCCGATTGGTGGGGGGACGGTTTTGAAAAAGATATGGACTTCGCCGCGCAGATGCACAACAACGCGCATCGCCTGTCGATCGAATGGAGCCGCATTGAGCCGCAAGAAGGTCAGTGGGACACCGCCGCGATCGATCGCTACCGGGTCATGCTCAAATCCATGCGCGAGCGCGGCATCGAGCCAATGATCACCCTGCACCATTTCACCAGTCCGCAGTGGCTGATCGAGCGCGGCGGCTGGGAAACGCCGGAGGTCATACCGCGATTTGAACGCTTCGTGACCAAAGCCGTCGAGTCCCTCAAGGATCTCTGCGACCTGTGGATCACGATCAACGAGCCGAATGTTTACGCCGTGGGTGGCTGGGTCAGTGGCGTCGATCAAACCAGCGAAGCCGTGGCACAGAATGCGATGCCGCCGGGCAAAAACGACCTCGGGCTGGCACTGACCGTCATGGATCATCTGATGCTCGGTCATGCGGCAGCGTATCACGCGATTCATCGTCTTCAAGACAATGCGCGCGTCGGCCTGGCGCATCACATGCGGCTGTTTGAGCCGTACCGATCGAATTCATGGCTCGATCGCTGGGTCGCCGGCAACCGCGATCGGGTTTTCAACCAGACCATCCTCGACGCCATGCTGCGCGGCCGCCTGCGCTTCATCAAGCGCAATCGATCGCTGCGCAACACCGCCGACTTCATCGGCCTCAACTACTACACGCGTGAGTTCACCAGGTTCGATCGCCACAACTTGCCCGGTATGATCTTAGGCAACGGTCTCGTCAAGCCCGGCATTGAAATGAGCGACGGCAACTACGGTGAAATCTATGCACAGGGTTTGTTCCGCTTTCTCAAGCGCCTGGAGCGCACCGGCAAGCCCATCTACATCACCGAAAACGGCCTGCCCGATGCCGACGACGATCAGCGTCCGCGTTACTTGATTACCCACCTGCGAGCGATCTGGCAGGCAATCAATCAAAACGTGCCGGTGATGGGCTACTACCACTGGTCGCTGGTCGACAACTTCGAGTGGGCCGAAGGCTGGAATCTGCGTTTCGGCCTGGTCGAGCTCAATCCTCAAACGCAGGCACGCCAGCTGCGCCGCAGCGGTGAACTGTATGGCGAAGTTTGCCAGACAGGCACACTTAACGAAGAACTCGTTTACAAGTACACGCCAGAGTTGATCGATACATTGTTTCCGGGATAAGTGTTGCGGATCAGTGAACCTTGCTTCAAAGGAATTTGGTGATAAACTGTATGCCATGATTCAGGTTATTTGAGGCGGCCCATATGTCAGTTGTCATGCCACAGACCAGAAACGCTCAGGCGCGCCGTGTGCGTCTGAAAAGTGAGTTAGATCGCTGGCTACCGATCTTAATCACACAGCTGCGGCCCGAAAAGATCATTCTGTTTGGATCATATCCGATTGATCAAATTAATGAATGGTCCGATATCGATTTGGTCATTGTCAAAGAAATGAATGAGGCGTTCCTCGATCGTACGCGCCGCATCCTTGAACTGCTGCGTCCACAGGTCGGCGTGGATATTCTGGTGTATACCCCTCAAGAGTTCGATCGATTGACGCACGAGCGGGCGTTCGTCCGCGAAGAAATTGCCGCTAAGGGTAAAGTCATTTATGAGCGAAGCAAGTAAAAACTGGCTGACCTTCGCGCGCCAGGATTTGCGCATGGCCGAGCTCGCCTTGACCGAAGGCATCCTTAATCAAGTTTGCTTTCATGCACAGCAATGTGTCGAGAAGGCAATTAAAGGCTGGCTGGAACAACATGGACATACAGCGCCTCGAACACATCGCCTCGTTGATCTGATCCAGTTACTGTCTCCTGATGTGATGAGCGATCTTAACAACGATTTGCCCTTGCTCGATCGATTCTATATTCCCACCCGCTATCCCGATGCCCTGCCGGGCACATTGCCTGAAGGTATGCCCGCACAAAAGGATGCAGAGGAAGCATTGAATCTTGCGCGCGAAACACTCGAAGTGATTGTGCGCTCGCTATAACGATCAATTTGCAGCTGCTTAAGCAATACGCGATCGATCCGCATCAAACCTTAGCGCCCGCTGGGGAATTTCCGTCGGGCGTTTTGTGTTCTGCAGACAAGAAAAACCGTCGTGCTGAGATGATGAAAGCAATGACTGCGCGGAGCGCGCGGTCAAAACAGAGACCTGGAGCTCATAATAATTACTCCTTTTGTCATTGAGCATTGCTCATTGCTCACTGTTCAGGTATAATCCGCCGCGTATTAAGGCCCTTGGAGAGGTTGCGTAGTCTGGCCTAACGCGCGCGCCTGGAGAGCGCGTGTGCCGCAAGGCACCGTGGGTTCAAATCCCACCCTCTCCGCTACGGTTGGGCGACTGGTCAATTGGTTAATCGGTCAATTAGTTACCTGGTGACCAGTTGCCCAATTGACCAGTTACCAATCCCCAGTTGCCCAATCCCCAGTTGCCCAACGCCCATCGTGCTTGACAAGAACTGTCTCTCCCTGTACCATTCTTATCGGTCGTGCTAGATGGGGAGCCAGCGGTGCCCTCGCGGCTTTGGCCGTGCCCGCAACCCGCTATAGCGGGGTTGAATTCCGCTCTCAGGATCGATCTACTCGAGACTGCCAAAAATAAGTGGCGTTGACGGCCGGGTCCGACGCGGCAAAAGACTTCGAACCTCGTCAGGTCCGGAAGGAAGCAGCGATAAGGGGACCCTTTTGGGTGTCGTCGGGGCGCCTGGTCCGAGCCGGCTGTTGGTGGTAAGTCGGTGTAATCGATTCGAAGAGAGGTGCACGACCATTTTGTTTTCTTATGGAACGAGATACCCTCAGGCCAGCGCCCTGGCTTAAAACACTTAATCGCCCCAACCCGCTGCAGCGTCTGTTGTCGCACGGACTGTTTGCCCTGGGGACGATGGCCGCCGTCGTGATCGTAATGGCAATCGGCTACAACGCCGCTCTCGCGTCAATTACGATCATCGTCGACGGTCAGGTGCGCGTGGTGCATACCAATCAACGCCTGGTCGATAATGTACTGCGCGAAGTAGGCGTAACCCTCCAGCCTGAAGACCTCGTCGCGCCCGATCTGGAATCCACGCTGCCCGATCGGCAGGCGACCATTACCGTGCGGCGGGCGCGCTCCGTCACCGTCATAGCCGACGGCAACACGCACCAATTCCGTACCCAGGCCACCACCCTACCCGATTTGTTCAAGCAAGCCAGTGTCCCGCTTGGCGAGCAGGACCTTGTCACGATCAACGGCCAGGTCTTCAACCCTAGCGACCCCACTCCCCGACTTTTCTCGAGCGGCCCGACCGACCGCTCGCCGTTGGCGATCGTCATTCGACGCGCCATGCCTGTCACGATCGACACCGGTAACAACAACGTCCGCCAGATCGAGACGCCGGCCACCACCGTCGGCCAGGCCCTGACTGAAGCGAATGTGCAGCTGTATCTGGCCGATCGGATCACGCCGGATCTGTCGGCCCCGCTCACACCGGGGATGCGCATTCAGATCGAAGCATCGATGCCGGTTCAAGTCGAAGTCGACGGGCAGTTGATTCGATCGCGCACTCTGCGCCACAAAGTTGGCGAAGTGCTGAGCGATCTGGGCGTGGCGCTGTTCGGCCAGGACTACACGCAGCCGCCGCTCGAGGCGGCCGTCGAAGCCGATACGGCCATCAAAGTCGTGCGGGTGCGCGAAGAATACAAGATTCAACAAGAACCGATCTTATTCGAAACCGAAACCGTTTACGATCCGGACATGGAGTTGGACACGAGCTCAACGCAGGATGGCCAGAACGGCCTGCGTCAGAAGCGCATTCGCGTACGCTATGAAGACGGGCAGGAAGTCATACGCAACCTGGTCGACGAATTTGTGCTGGAGCCGCCCGTTAACAAAGTCACACGCTTTGGCACCAAAGTGGTTATTCGCACCCTCGATACGCCCAGTGGCCCCATCGAATACTGGCGGCATCTGCGCATGTATGCCACGGCTTACAGCGCAGCGACATCTGGCACGCCGCGCACCTCGCCGTGGTATGGCTTCACCGCAACGGGCTTGAGAATGCAAAAGGGCGTGATTGCGGTCGACCCCAAAGTGGTGCCGCTCGGTACGAAGATCTACGTGCCGGATTACGGCGTCGGCGCGGCGCTCGATACCGGCAGCGGCGTCAAAGGCCGCTGGCTCGATCTCGGTTACGATGACGACAACCTCGTCAGCTGGCATTGGTGGGTCGATGCTTACTTGCTCACGCCCGCACCCGCCAACGTTCCCTACAGCATTCCAAACTGGCCGACCTATAAGGGACGCTGATCATAAACCCGACCAGTCCATGCAGACTGGTCGGGTTTTGTAATCTCATGAACGATATTCCACGCCTGCTCAAGCAATTTGGTCTGCGCCCGAAGAAAAGTCTCGGCCAGAATTTCCTCGTCGATGAGCAGGCATTGGCTCAGATCGTCCACGCCGCGGAAGTCAATGCCAATGATACGGTGTTGGAAATTGGCCCCGGCCTCGGCAGCCTCACGCATCATCTGGCTGACGCCGCTCGCCGGGTCATTGCAGTTGAAATCGATCGAAATTTGATCCCGCCGCTGCAAAGCACCCTGGCTGATCGAACCAACGTCGAAATCATTCTAGGCGACATCCTCCAATTCGATCCAGCCTCGCTCCTTCAACCGGCTCAGCGACTACCTGACCACGAGACCACAAAACTTACAGGTTACAAAGTCGTCGCCAATATTCCGTACTACATCACGTCGGCCATCATTCGCCACTTGATCGAAGCCTCCCTCCGGCCGGAACTGCTGGTCCTCACCGTGCAACTCGAAGTGGCCCAGCGCATCGTCGCTCAGCCGGACGATATGAACCTGTTGGCCGTCGGCGTGCAGTTCTATGGCACACCGCGCATCGTCGGCCGTATTAAAGCCGATGCGTTTTATCCCAGTCCCAAAGTCGATTCAGCCGTGGTGCGGATCGATTTTCCGGACACGCCGCGCGTTCAAGTCAACAATGTCGATACTTTTTTCGCCGTCGCCAAAGCAGGTTTCTCACAGAAACGAAAGCAGATTCACAACTCACTTGTGGCGGGACTGGCGCTGCGCCGCGAAGAAGTCGCGCGGTTATTGCAAGTCGCCGAGATCGATCCGAAGCGGCGCGCCGAGACGCTTACTCTTGAGGAATGGGCGAGGCTGGCGGTTTTGGTTGATCAAGGATCAGGCGATCGGGGATCGGGCAACCGGGGAGCGGGGATCGGGGATCGGTAACTGGTCAACTGTCACGGGATCAACCCACAAACTATTCTTTTTCATCCTTCATCCCTCATCCCTCATCCTTTCCCGATACACCCCGCGATATTGGGGCGGCAGCATCTGCGCCATCTTCAGCATAATCTCATCCGTGTACTGCTCAAGCTGCGCAGTCCCGGCGCGGCCTTCCGGCAAATGGATCACCGGTCCGACCCGCACGTGAATCACGCTGCGCTTCAAGTGTTTTAAGTTGGTGATCACTTGTTCAGTGCCCCACACCACCAGCGGCAGCACCGGCACGTTGGCGCGTGTCGCCAGATAAACAGCGCCTGTTTTGCCGGGCAGCAGGCCGCCCGTCCGGCTGCGCGTGCCTTCAATCGCCACCCCGACACTCGTACCACTCTTGAGTTCGCCCAGCGCGATCTTGATCGCATCGCGATCGGCCTCGCCGCGCCGCACCCAGATCAAGCCTAATCGATCGAGCGCCCAGCCCGCGATGAAATCCGATCGGTGTTCAACCGCTCCGAAAGCCGTGCCGCGCATGACGGGTGCCAGCGCGATGAGCGTCAACGTGTCAAACGAACTTAAATGGTTGGTTACCCCCACGAACGGCCCACTCGCCGGAATGTTCGCCAGGCCCTGCACGTCGACGCGTGCAACGATTTTGACGCTGAGCCATGCAATCGTCTTCAGGATGCGATGAAACTTCGGCGTGGAATGGCGCGGCAGGTGGTTGATGGTCTTTTCAGTCATAGGTCATTGGGCGCCTGGTTACCTGGTGAATCGGGCAACTGGTCGCTTCGCGTGATCAACTGACCACTATAGCGGATTCCAGTTTGGTTTACGATCCGTCATTGCGAGAAGCGCCGTTGGCGACGACGCCTGGCGGCCCACCGACGCGAAGCGTCGGACATGGGCAGCAATCTCCGTCCAATCGGGCCTGGGATTGCTTCGCAAACGCCTGGCGGCCCACCGGCGCACTGCGCCGGGTATGGGCAAGCGCTCGCAACACATGCGGTGCAGTGCTCCCGTGACGCATACCCGTAAATCAACTTGGAAACTGCTATCATTGACCTGTTACCAGTTGACGAATCCCCGCTATTGTCCCACCCGTCCCTGAGCCACAATCGCGTAATTCGAGACGGAGGACGTTGTGGGATCGAAGGCAATCGACACATCAAATGTCACCGCCGCACCCGCGGCTAACTGCCCGTCTCCAATCACGACCTGACGGAAGGCCAGTACCCGTTGCTGTTGATCGTACAACGTTGCAACGATGTTGGTCTCCACTGCGTTCGTCGGGCCATTGTTCGCGATCGAGCCGGTCAGGTGATAGGTCGCGCCGTCTGGTTGAGCTTTGGGATCGGCCACTTGCAGCTGCGGATAACGCGCCGCGGCGTTGCGGGAAGGCTCGGCGCGGATCACGATGACCTGAAAAGCCACGGCGCCGACCGGCGGATTATCAAACAGCACCCCGAACGGCGATCGACCTTGCGGTGGCACGGCTTCCAGCGCCACAAATTTCGAATCGGCTGCGACTTCCACGCCCGACGCATTCAACAGCGAAGCCCGCACTTGCACATTTTCCAGCGGCTCTGTGCCCGGATTGAAGACCTCACCTACGACCCACAGACTGCCGACCGGTGTTTGATACAACGCCGCATTTTGCACTTCGACCGCGACCGGAGTGGGCGTCGGCAACAACACACCGCTCTCAGTGTCCGGCGCGGCCGAGACAAGTCCGCCCACCGGAATGACGAGTTCTTGTCCGATTTGAAGCGTCTCCGGCTTCAGCACCCCGTTCGCTTGCTGCAATTGATCTAACGTGATGTTGTATTGCAGCGCGACACCCAGGAGCGTGTCACCCGGCTGGATGACGTAGATCACGGGTGTTGGCGTAGGTGCAGGTGTTCTAGTTGGATCCGGAGTGCGCATTGATGCGGACACGGTCGCAAAGGCGGTCGGCGTCGGCAGCCGCACCGCCACCGAGCCGGGGGCGGGTGTAGCGCGTGACACGACTTGCCCGCCGCAAGCTGTCATGGCCAACAAGGTCATGATCAACCCGAGGCGACGTATTGCGTGCTGCGTGTTTCGTAGTCCGCAATGGGCGACAAATGAAGCTGCGCTGAGATGGACAATGCGATAAGCCATAAGCAACCTGCCAGCGGCAAGAGGTGCGGGCAAGATTATACCATGCGGCTTGTGAGCCGGCCGACGGAGAGCAGTTGTCGGGCAATCTCATCTGTGTTAGACTAATGCCTTAAAGGAGTTACCCAGGCCTAGCCTTACAGACTCAGCACTCGCTGGAAGTTCAAGAGTCTTTATATCCGAACACCTGATCCACTCGATTGCCGGAATGTCTAAACCGCCACCACTGCGCCCACCCCGTTCACTCGAAGAACCAGCTGCCATCTTGTTGGGACTGCTAACGATCGCCGCTAGTGTATGGGCCATCAACGAAGCGCCACTGCCCAACCTTTCGTTGTGGGAGTACCTCATCTGGATTGGGACGTTGGTCGCGGCGCTGAACCTGGGAATCGCGGCTGAAGCCAGTCATGCTAACTTCTCCAACCTCTTCTTCCTGGCAGCCTTCCTGGCGCTGGGATTAGGCCCTGCGATCATTATCAGTGTAATCGGACTGCTAGTAGGCGAAGTGGTACGCATTGTGTTCCACCGCCAACTGAACTATCCGTCATCATCCGGCCTTCGGCGCAATCTGATCGTCATCCTCAGTAGCTTATCACTGTACAGTCTCAGTCTCATCATCAGCGGCAAGCTTTATGTAGCCGTGGGCGGCAGCCTGCCGATTGCCACACCTCAGCTCGACAACTGGGCTACCTTCCACTGGATTGGGTTAATCGGGCCACTGGTCATTCTCTACGTCAGTTACCTCGCCTGCTATTATTTGCTCGCTGTCCTGTATCTGAAACTAAAAAAACGATCGGTCGTTCAACATTATCGCCAGCACTGGCGCGCGATCGCCGCGCTTGAAATTCTGCCGCTCTGGTTTTCGGCCGTCATCGCTTCGACTGCGCTGCTCATGCCCACCGTGGCTTTCGCCACATTCTGCCTTCTGCTCGGCGGCGTGATGCTGATTACCCACAGTCTCAGCAATGCCCGCAACCGGCTGGAGCAGCGCGTCCGCGAACTCGATTCACTCAGCGCCATCAGCCAGGCCGTGGCCAACAGTCTCGATCTGCCCGAAGTGCTGGAGGCGATCTACCAGCAGACCGCGCGGCTGATGAAAGCCCGTTACTTCTACGTGGTATTGTACACTGCCGAGGAGCAAGAACTCAGTTTCCCGCTCGCTTACGAAAATGGACAATCGATTCGCTACCCTAATCGGCCATTCGGGGCCGGGCTGATCGAGTATGTGATCCAGCTGCGTCACCCACTGTTGATTAATCGCAATACGCGGAGCCTGTTACAGTCGATGGCCCACATCGAAAGCGGTCCGGCGGCCCGCTCCTGGCTGGGGGTGCCCATCGCTTCCGCCGATCGGGTCCTCGGCGTGATCGCGATACAGGATCCCGATCGATCGGATGCCTACACTGAAAACGATCAAAACATCCTGACGGCGATTGCATCACACGCCGCGGCCGCGATCCACAACGCGCAAATGTTCATCTCGGCGCGCCATCACGCCGGCGAAATGGCCATCCTCAATTCCGTCACCACCGCCGTCAGCTCGACGCTCAATCTGGATAAAGTGTTGAACATCATCGTCACCTATGTCGGCCGGGTGATGGGCAATGAGAAAGCGGCCATCTTCCTGGCTGAGGATGCCGGGCAATTCTGCAGTCTGGCCGCCTCGCATGGGTTGAGCCGGCGCTATGTGGAAGAATCGCGCCACATTCCACTGGGCATCGCCGGGCGAGCCAATGTCATGACCACGCGCCAGTCCCTGATCGTCAACGACGTTTACGCCGATTCACGCCTGGCCCATTTTCGGCCCATGGCTGAGGCCGAAGGTTTCCGCGCCTTCGCGGAGGTGCCGCTTCAGGCTCACGCGGAGGCAGTGGGCTCGCTAGCCGTGTATTACCCTGAGCCCCATCGCTTCACCCTCACCGAGATCGATCTGCTCAACACTTTTGCCAATCAAGCCGCCGTGGCCGTCGCCAACGCCAGGCTGTATGCCCGCACCGACGAGGCCCTGACGCGCCGCGTCGAGCAGCTGGCTGCACTTGAACAAATCGGGCGTGACCTCTCGGCCTCGCTTGATTTTGATCAGGTGATTCATCGCGTGATTGAACGCGCCGTGGCGGCGACTGCCGCCACACTCGGCAGTATCGGCTTGTTAAGCCCGGATCAACGCTCCATGCGCATCACGGCAGCGCATGGTTATCGCCCGGAAGTGACCGAACGCATGTTGCACCACGAATTTCCGGCGACTCAAGGCATCATCGGCCGTGCGATACACCTGGCCCAGCCGGTCCGTGTCAACGACGTGCGAACCGATCCGGACTATGCCGCGTCTGATCCTGACGTTCGATCGGAAATGGTCATCCCGATCCGGAATGAAGAACGCACGCTGGGCGTCATTAACTTAGAAAGCGTCGAAGTGGGCCGCTTCGATCAGCAATCGCTCGACTTTGCGCGCCAGCTGGCCACGCAGGCGGCCATCGCGCTGCAAAACGCGCAGCTTTACAGCCAGGCCCGCTCACGCCTGCGCGAAATGTCGATCCTGTATGACATTGGCCGGCAGCTGACCGCCATCCTTGATCTGCACCGCCTCGGCGAAGAATTGACGCGTCAAATGGCCCAGGCCCTGAACACCACCGGCTGCGCGCTCGAACTGCTGCACCCGGAAAGCGACCAGCTGGAGCTGGTCTCACAATATTTCTCGCCCGACTTCGAACACACGGCCAACGCGCTCAACGTCGATCTTACCTATCGGCTGACCGATTACCCGGCAACTCAATCGGCGATCGAATATCAGCAGCCTTTGATCGTCTATCAATCCGACCCTGACGCCGATCCCGC
Organism: Thermoflexales bacterium; assembly: GCA_017882055.1. Classification (GTDB taxonomy): domain Bacteria; phylum Chloroflexota; class Anaerolineae; order Fen-1058; family Fen-1058; genus JADGQE01. The sequence goes on along the minus strand of JADGQE010000080.1, from coordinate 873 downwards.
CGAGATCACCCTGATGCGCCGCTACGATACGCACGCCATGTTGACCATCCCACTCGTATCCAGCAGTGAAGTCTTTGGCACGGTGGAATGGTCCGACGAGCGCCCCGGCCATCGCTTCAGCGAAGATGATCTGCGCCTGGCGATGACGCTCGCCAATCAGGCGGCCATCGCCGTTCAAAACGCACGGCTATTCGAAGAACGCGTGCAGCGTATCAATGAACTCAGCCAGCTCTATGAGGCCAGCCTGGCGCTGACCAGCAGCGTCGAGATCGACGAAGTGCTGCGCCGCATCAGCCTCGCGGCGCAAGAAATCACACGTGCCGACGTTGTGACCTTGTATCTGTACGATGCCGATACCAGCACGTTTTATCGCGCCAGTACACCCGATGCCACCAGTGCCTGGGCGGGCATCAACTTGATCCGGCCCAACGGTTTGACGCGCCGGGTCATCGATCAAGCGACGCCGATCAAAGTTGATGACGCTCGACTTGTGCCCGACATCAATCCCACCGCTCTGGCCGCCGGCATCCGATCGTTTATCTGTGCCCCGATGATCAGCAAAGGCAAACCGATGGGCGTGCTGTACGTGCGCAGCTTTGCCCCCGGTAAATTCAATGCCGAGGATTTGCAAAGCGTCTCGGCGCTCGCCAATCAAGCCGCCATCGCCATCGAGAACGCGCGCTTGTTTGCGGGCGTCGCCGAAGGCCGCGACAAATTCCAGGCCATCCTCAACAGCACCAACGACGGCATCCTCATGTTCGACACCGCCTCGCGCATCGTCACGGCCAATCCGCGGCTGGAAGAAATGTGGGATCTATCGCGAGTCGGCCTGGAAGGCCGCACGCTGATCGAGCTGCTGGATCAGACCGACTT
>JADGQE010000430.1 GCA_017882055.1 Thermoflexales bacterium | reverse complement strand
TGAACAGCGGCACGACGTTCCACCATCGATCATTCTGATTGGTGCTCAAGTCCTCGGGCGGCGGGCCATACAACATCTTGTTGAGGTGGCTGAGGAGGCCGACGAAAGCGACAGCCAACATGAGCAGAACCGCGCCCATCAGCCAGGGGTGACCGGCCGCAAAGCCGGCGCGGATCAGGGCGAATTCCGAGATGAAGAAACCGAAAGGCGGCAGACCGATAAGTGCCAGTATCCCCACCGCAAACAGGCCGCCCGTGACCGGCATCGCCTTAAGCAGGCCGGAGACTTTGTCAATTTCGGTGGTGCCATAACGGTGCAGGATGCGACCCGTGAGCAGAAACAGCATGGATTTTGCCGTGCTGTGGTTCAATAGATGCAATAAGGCGGCAAATGCACCCAGCGGCCCGAGTGCCAGCCCCAGACAGGTCAGCCCGGTGTGTTCAATGCTCGAATACGCCAGCATACGCTTGTAATTGCGGGAAAGCACAAGGCTGAATGACGCAATCCCCAGTGAAAGCAGTCCGAGACTCATGAGCAGTCCATTGCTAAAGCTGTCGCCCAGCGCCGCGTCGGTCACCACCTTCCAACGCATGATGGCATACAGGGCTACCGCGAGCAGCACACCGGACAGCATCGCCGAGAGCGGTGCCGGCGCTTCGGAGTGAGCGTCGGGCAGCCAGGTGTGCATGGGCGCTAAACCCGCCTTTGTCCCGAAGCCGACGAGTAAAAAGACGAATGCCAGCCGCATGACTTCGGGATGTAAGGCGGGCGCTGTCCCCAATAGTACCGTCCAATTGAGCGCGTTCTCAGCGCGGCCCGACAGAGAGACGAAATCGAAGTAAGCCAGTACCGTCCCGGCGAAGGCCAACGAAATGCCGACCGAGCCGATCAGAATATACTTCCACGAGGCCTCCACCGACGCCTTGCTCAGTTTAAGCGGGATGATAAAGGCCGAGAAGATCGTCGTGGCTTCTATGGCGATCCACATCACACCGACGTTGTTGGCCGATACGGCCAGCAGCATCGCAGTGACGAATAGGTTGACGAAGGTGTAGTAGCGGCGCAATTGGGCGGCATCATATTGCGTCTCGTGGCCGAGGCCAGGACTGAGGAACAGCGTGAGCGCCGCGATGGCCGTGATGCAGATTAGCAACAGCGCCGAGAGACTATCGGCACGCAGCACGCCTTCGAGGCCAAGCGAATCGATCGTCAATCCCCAGGTTGGCACGTTCCCCGCGATCGTCTGCGCGGCGATAGTGATGGCGGTGCCGAGTGAGATCAGCGCTAACAGCGCGCTGACCCCGCCGACGAACGTGCGATAAGGACGCACCAGGAACGCCAATAATGAAGCAACCAGGGGAGGCAGGAGCAGAAAGAAAAAAATCATAGTGTTCTCTAATGTCGAAGTTGATTCAACTGATCTATGTTGATCGACTCGAACGTGCCGTGAATGTGATAAACGAAGACCTGCATGACGAGAAAGCCCATCAGCACGTCAAGGAAGACGCCCAGTTCGATGATGAGCGGAATACCGTAGGTGCCCAACGCGGCTAGCAGCGCAATGCCATTCTCCATCACCAGGAAGCCCACGATTTGCGTCAACGCCTTTTTACGCGTGATGACGACGAACAGCCCGACAAAGATCAGACCCATCGCCAGCGGCAGGCCGCCGCGCGTCGGCAGCTCGCTCACCAGCACCAGCGGCCTCGTGATGGCGTAGGCCAGCAGCACCAGCAAGCCCGAGATGACCAGCGATGAAGCCACATTGACATAGGGCTGCAACTCACGTTCGCCGCCGAAGCGCTGCTCTAATTGCCCCAGGTAGCGGGGCAGGATCACCACTTTTAGGATGAAGAGGATCGCAGCGACGAAATACAGTTCGGCGTCATGGCTGAAGTACCCGATGATCACAAACAGCCCTGCCAGCGTCGCCGATTGCCATTGAAAGGCCGCCGTATAAGCATGCAGGCTTTTGCGCCACAACAAGGTGATGCCAAACAGCAGGACCACACTGGAGCCGAAGGTCGCAAATTGAGAAAAGAGCACAGTATCGTTCATGGCTTATCCCTGAAGGTGAGATTCTCTTTCATCCTACTTCAACAGAAATGACGACGTGACAGCTAGCAGCGCCAGCACAAACGAGACACCCAGCAGTTCCGGCACGCGAAACAGCCGCAGCTTGGCGACGCGCGTCTCGACCACCGCGATGATCACGCCCAGCACCGCGAGTTTGATGATGAGGGTGGCGACAGAGATCGCCAGCGCGGCCGGCTCGAGTGTTGTCGCCACGCCCCAGGGTACAAACAGGTTTGCCAGCAGCGTGAAGAAGATCGTCAGTTTCAGCCACGCCGCCCACTCAATCAGCGCCAGGTAACGGCCCGAATACTCTAGAATCATCGCTTCATGAATCATCGTCAGTTCCAGATGCGTAGCCGGGTTATCCACCGGCAAGCGGCCGGTTTCGGCCAGCGTCACGATAAAGAGCGCTGCGAAGGCGAGCAGATGGCCAGGGCTAACCGCCACCGTCGGATTCGCCAGTGTCTGCGTAACGATGCGTCCCAGGTTCGTCGATCCTGCGCCGAGGGCAAGGCCGAAGATGGCCAGTGCAATCGTCGGCTCGGCGATGGCCGCCACCGTCATCTCGCGGCTGGCTCCCATCCCGCCAAACGCTGTGCCCGGATCGAGTCCCGCCAGAGCGAGAAAGAACGTGCCCAGCAGCAGCAGATACACCACCATCAAGAGATCGCCCAAGCCATCGAACGGCAGCGGCGCGGCGATCAGCGGAATGAGCAGCGTCACTGCAATCGTGCTGGCAAAGATGATATATGGCGCGAAGCGGAATAGCCACGAGGCGTTGTTGGACACGACGACTTCTTTGCCGAATAACTTGCGAAGTTCGAAGTATGGCTGCCACGGTGGTGCGCCGCGCCGATTCTGTAGGCGCGCCTTCACCCAGCGCACGAAGCCCGCCAGTCCCGGCGCGAGCAATAACGCCAGTCCGACTTGCGCCAATTCAAGAATATACCCTGTCATAGCCGATCTTCTTTCATATAATCACGTGGATCAGAACCATCTCGCCGCGATGAGCAGCAGAATCAATATGACGGCGATGTACATGAGATACAAGTGCAGCGATCCGGCCTGCACTCGCCGCACTTGCAGCGACACGCGCCGCACCAAGCGCAGCAGCGGATCGTACAAGATTCGATCGAATAGCGGCGTGATCTCGCTCGTGTATTCGATCGATTGCACAAAATACTTGGATTCGGGATGAAAGTCGATCGTCAGTTCCTTCGCCGGACGATACAGTTCGGCGAACACACGGCGGAGTGGCTCGGCAAACGAGGCGGCCGTATACTCCATGCGCGGCGTCTGGCCGATGCGCCCACAGCCCCA
>JADGQE010000429.1 GCA_017882055.1 Thermoflexales bacterium | reverse complement strand
CCCGCGCCCAGATCGACCGAAGTCAGGCCGACTTCAAGCGCGTTGATCGATTGGATGTAGGCCGCTCGATCGGCGGTGACGGTACGCACGATCGAGGCGCGCGGCAGCCGATCGGGCTGTTGGATCATTTCGACATCGCCGCCCTGGGCCTGGACCAGTTCCACGAACTTGCTCCACGCCGATCCATCGGCGAGCAGTTTTTCAGCTAAGGCGCGGCCTTCTTCCAATGTAGCGACTTTTTCGCCCAGCTGCAGCATGTGCGCCGCCACGACGAGCGAATGCTCGATTAGATCGGCGGGGCCGTGTCCGTGCAGTGTGTCGATCGCTTCTTTCACTTCGAGCGCGTTGCCGATGGCGTAGCCCAGCGGCTGATCCATGTCGCTGATCAGCGCCACGACTTTGCGGCCTAACTCGTGCCCGATGCCCACCATCGTTTCCGCCAGTGCGCGCGCTTCGTCGGGCGTCTTCATGAATGCGCCCGAACCGCATTTGACATCCAGCACGATGGCATCGGCCCCGGCCGCGATCTTCTTGCTCATGATGCTCGACGCGATCAGCGGCAGGCAGGGCACCGTGCCGGTCACATCGCGCAGTGCATAGAGCTTGCCGTCGGCCGGTGCGAGTTCCGCCGATTGGCCGCTGAGCACGATGCCGTGCTCTTTCAGTTGGCGGCGATATTCGGCCTCACTCAAATTGACGCGGTAACCGGCGATCGATTCGAGTTTGTCGAGCGTGCCGCCGCTGAAGGACAGTCCGCGCCCCGACATCTTGCCGACCGGCAGGCCCGAGGCCGCGACCAGCGGTGCGACGATCAAACTCACTTTGTCGCCCACGCCGCCGCTCGAATGTTTATCGACGACGATGGGTGCGATGTCGTGCAGATCAAGTATGTCGCCGGAACGGGCCATGGCCAGCGTTAGATCGGCGATCTCGCGGCGGGTCATGCCTCTGAAGAATACGGCCATGCACCACGCCGCCGCCTGGTAGTCAGGAATCTCGCCGCGTGTGTAGCCCATGATGAAGAACTCGATCTCTTCTTGCGAGAGTTCGCCGCCGTCGCGTTTCTTTTCGAGGATGTCGGTGACACGCATGCTTGAGTTGCATCTCCTGGATGATTTTAATCTTTAGAATTCTGGTGATTATACACATCTCGGTTTTCGCTCTCGATCCGCGTCCTCGCGGATCGTGCTAACCTCTAGGCCGAGATGATGTCCAGTGGCCCACACTGGATTCCCGCCTTTGCGGGAATGACGGCTGAGTAGTCACCGTTCAATTCCTTTTTGAACTGGAGAAACTTGGTTTCTTTGGCTGCCCTGATCCCGATACGGTTTAGTTTAGCTGTAGCATCGGGCCTGCCCATACCCGACGCAATGCGTCGGTGGGCCGCCAGGCGCGTGCCCGCCCACAACCCTGCAAAGAACGCGCAGGGCAGGTGGGCTAAACTACGCTTATCTAAACAGTATTGGCCCTGATCCTGCTCAAGCCAGAAGAGCCATTCTTATCAGTTATGCAGCCGTTTGCCGCCGCGTGGCAGCGGCCGCAGCGCCTGCGCCGTAGCCGCACTCGCCAATGGTCTGATCTGATACGGCCTGGGTGCATCGAGATACGTGTCCATCGCGATCCGGCCGGCTTCGATCAGCCTGGCCGACTGGCTGAAATCGAACAGGCTGAGGTCGGGGAAGGCCGTGATGTTGACGTGATTGATCTTCGCGCCGGCCGTTATCGCGTCGCGCAGATCGTCGATCAATTGCTCGCGCAGCGACGTCGTGAGTGTTTGCATCGCGATGGCCAGCACACCGTGCACCTCTTCGCTCCTGGCGACAGACGGCTCCAGGTCCACGATGTACAGTTCGGTTGCGCCGCGCTGCAGCGCCACTTCAATGGGGACGACGGCGGTTACACCCCCATCGCTTAATTGGAAACCGTCGATTTCGACGGGCGGCAGCACGATCGGGAACGAGGCGCTGGCCACCACCGGATCGATCAGCGGCGTGGTTTTGTCGTCGCCAAAGATGATCGTCGTGGCTGACATGATATCGGCCGTGACGGCGTAGAATGGAACCTTGAGATCGCCAAAGGTCTTTGCCGCTTCAGGCAGATACTTTTGGACGGTACGCCGGAAGTTGGCGCCATCGACCAGGCTGTCTTGGCCGGTCAGGACGCGCCAGGCGCGGGTGAACCAGTTGCCGGGAAACACATCTTCGACTTTGGTTTCAATCCAGATCTGGGCCAGCCGCTCCATGCCGGCGGCGGTCGGATCGAACGCGTAAAACACGCCGTTCAATGCGCCGGCTGACGTGCCGACCACCAGATCGGCTTTGATGCCGTGCGCAATCAGCGACTGCAAGGCGCCGACTTCCAATGGGCCGCGATTGGCCCCGCCACTCAAAACGATCGCGATCATGTTGCCCCCTTTGCGGATTTTGGATTTCAGATTTTAGATTTCTGATTTTAAGATCATAGCACAAATCAACAATCAGCAATCAGCAATCAGCAATCAAAAATGAAGTTCAGGCCCAGCCCCGCCGCCGCAGCCAGTACCACATCAGGAGCGGCGTACCGATCATCGATGTGACGGCTAATGCCAACAGCAGCTTGCCATCGGCCGGTGCGGTCACTTCGTAGGTCGCGCCGAAAAAGTTCATGCCGAAGAAACCCGACAAAAACGTCAACGGCATGAACAGCAGCGTCACGACGGTCAGCACTTTCATGACTTCGTTCATGCGGTTGGAGACGACCGATAAGTAAGTATCGAGCGTGCCGCTGACCAGGTCGCGCATCGAGTCGTTGATGTCCACCAGCCGCACCAGGTGATCGTAGACGCCCCGGAAGTAAACGCGTTCTTTGTCTTCAATCGGCGCGTAGTCATCGCGGGCCAGGCGATTCAGCACCTCGCGCTGCGGTGAAAGAATCCGCCGCAAATGCAGCGTGGCCCGCTTGAGTGTGAAGATGCGGCTGAGCGTCGCCGAAGTGGGCCGATCGAAGACTTCATCTTCGGCGCGATCGATCTCCTCGTCCAGATCGTCGATGCAGGGCATGAAGTCGCTGATGATTTCGTCGGCCAGCTCATACAGCAGATAATCGGAACCACGCATGAGATGGCGCTCGTCGCGCTGGCCGGCCCGGCGGACCCGTTCGAGCGCCGCTACTTTCTCAGTGTGGTGGGTCACCAGATAATTGTGTCCCAGAAAGAAATCGACTTCATGCGTATCCAGATCGAGTTGATCGTGATCGAAGTCGACAGCGTGCAGCACCAGATAAATGTATTCGCCCCAGTCATCGACCTTGGGGATGTGCGATTCGACCAGGGCGTCTTCAACGGCCAGTGGATGGAAGCCGAAGGTATCGGTCAGCAGCGATTGAAAGGTGCCGGCATCATCGCCGCTGAGATCGATCCAGATCA
>JADGQE010000428.1 GCA_017882055.1 Thermoflexales bacterium | reverse complement strand
CTGGCTTTTTGGCTGGCGCGCGGACGGGTGCACGGTCGAGCCATCATCGAGACGTTGCTCGATCTACCGATCGTGCTGCCGCCCGCGGTGGCCGGTCTGGCGCTACTGATGACCTTCGGGCGGCGCGGCGTGTTCGGGCCAATCCTGGCTCAGCTCAACATCAATCTGCCGTTCACCACCCTCGCGGTCGTGATGGCGCAGACCTTTGTCGCCGCGCCGTTCTACATCCGATCGGCCCAAACCGGCTTCGCCAATGTGCCGCGCCAAATTGAAGAAGGTGCCAGCGATCTCGGCGCCGATCCCTGGCACGTCTTTCGCCATGTGACGTTTCCACTCGCCAGGGGAGCCTTGTTGTCCGGCATGATCCTGAGCGGCGCGCGCGCCCTGGGCGAATTTGGCGCAACGATTCTGTTTGCGGGAAATTTTGCCGGCCGCACGCAGACCATGCCGCTGGCCATCTATCAAGCGATGGAAAGCGATCCCGGCTCGGCGCTGGCGCTGGCCGCCGTGTTGGTGTTCATTTCATTCTTCTTCTTATTGATGCTGCGTTGGATCACGCATAGCCGGGTCACACATCCGATGCTGTGAGCCTTACCCGATGATATGCGGCCAAGGGTCACAGATTGCGAAAGGATCCTGATCCACTGATAGCTACAAATTATTCGTGTAGATTGGCGAAGATTCGCGGATCGGGCAGGACCTACCAGGCATGAACCTGTATCAGCTCCGCAACATTCAGCAGCGTTACCGCGATCGGCTGGTGCTCGATCTGCCCGCGCTCGACATCGAACGCGGCGAAGTGCTGGCGATCGTCGGGCCGAGCGGTTCGGGCAAAAGCACCTTGCTGCGCCTGCTGCAGTTCCTGGAAGCCCCCACTGCCGGCTCGATCATGTTCGATGGGATCGCCCTCCAGGGTCAAACGGATTTGAATATACGCCGTCGCGTCGCCACCGTATTTCAGAATCCGATGCTGCTCGATCGTTCGGTGCGCGACAATGTGGCCTTCGGTCTGCAACTGCGCCGTCAGCGCGAGATAGATCACCCCATCGCAGCGGCCCTTGAACGAGTGGGGCTAAGTGAATATGCGCGTGCCAAAGCCCGTACGTTGTCCGGCGGCGAAGCGCAGCGCGTGGCGCTGGCCCGCGCGATCGTGCTGCAACCCGAGGCGCTGCTGCTGGACGAACCGACGGCGAACCTCGATCCCTACAATGTCAGCCTGATCGAAGCACTGGTGCGCGATCATGATCGCACGACGATCGTGCTGGTGACGCATAATATCTTTCAGGCCAGGCGTCTGGCCGATCGGGTCGGTTTGCTGCTCAGTGGCCGTTTGATCGAGCTGCTGCCGGCCGATCGATTCTTCAACGCGCCGACTGACCCGCGCACCCGGGCCTTTGTCAACGGTGAAATGGTGTATTGAACCCTGCCCTCGCCTTGTCCTATCCGACGGGAAAAAGGCTGGGGACGAGGCGGCTTGCCAATCCTGGATCTGCCATGTATGATCAGGCCGTGACCCAAACGCAAGATAGCGTCTCTCATCCCGATACGTCTACCGGCCCCCGGTACATTCAAGGCGTTGCCTCACCCGCGCTGCATGGCCTGCTGTTGTGGAGCGAACGTCTGAGCCGATTGTCGCCGCTCGTGATCGGCCTGTACATCGGCTTACTCACGCTGCTCGTCGCCATCGTCTGGACGACCGTCAATGATTCGGTCGTCACCGGCACGATCGTCGGGATCGCCTTCCTGTTCTTTGCCGCGCTCGATGGGTTGATGCTCGCGGCGCTGCCCTGGCGCAAGCGATCTTACGGTCCTGTTGCACCAGGGCTGATGGTGTTTACGACGGTGCGATCGATCATCACGATCATCGCCGCGCTCATTCCACTCAGCCCGTTATGGACGGGGACGCTGGTCGAGATTGGCAACTTCGCGCTGACCGGTTACGGATTGAACAGCCTGTGGGGCGAGCCGTTTCGATTGGGCGTTACCCGGATTACGCTCAAGTCGCCCAGGTTGCGGGGAGCGCCGCCGCTGCGCGTGCTGCACTTGAGCGATCTGCATATCGAGCGCATGACGCCGCGCGAAACACGCTTGCTGAAGATGATCGGCGAACTGCGGCCGGATGTGATCGTGTATACGGGCGATCTGATCAACCTCTCCTACATTGAAGATAAGCGGGCGTGGGCCGAGTGCCGCGAGCTGCTGTCGAAGATCCACGCGCCACTGGGCGTCTATGCCGTGCCCGGCACACCGCTGATCGATACCCCGGAGGTCCTCAAGGCCGTTTATGACGGGCTGGATCACATCACGCTGCTCACCAACCAGACCTGTTCGATCGAGGGCTATCCGCAGGTCGAGATCATCGGGGTGAGCTGCACGCACAACCCCAGCCTCGACGGGCCGCAGTTCGATCGACTGCGCGCCGAAGTGTCAGCGGAGAAATACCTGTTATTACTCTACCATTCGCCGGATCTCATGCCGGCGGCAGCGCAGTCCAAGATCGATCTGTACCTGTGCGGCCATACTCACGGCGGACAGCTGCGGCTGCCGTTGATCGGCGCGCTCCTCACCGGTTCAATCTATGGCAGACGCTACGAGATGGGGCGCTATCAGGAGGGCGTCACAACGTTGTATATCAGTCGCGGCATCGGTCTGGAGGGCAAAGGCATGCCCCGCATGCGCTTCCTGTGCCCGCCGGAGATTGAACTGTTTGAACTGCGAGGGACAGACGAACAATGAGTGTTGTCCAATGAACAACGCTCAAGGTGGACTCAAGCACTGAATCTCATTTTCGGCGCGGCGTGACCATCGGCCCGGTTGTCCCCACGCCGAAGACATCGCCGCCTAACTTAAAGCCGGCCTGCTCGAGCCTGGGCATAAAGCTGGGTCGAATGCCGGTCGGTTTTATCGAGCCTTCCACTTTGGCGCTGTCGCTGATCGCCACGGCCTGGAAAATAAAAACATCCTGCAACACCACGTTTTCACCTTCGACGCCCTGCACTTCGGTGATGCGCGTGACCTTGCGCGAGCCATCGCGCAGCCGTTCCTGCTGAACGATCAGATTGACCGCCGCCGCGATCTGGGCGCGGATCACGCGGATCGGTAAATCGAAACCGGCCATCAAGACCAGGGTCTCCAAACGCGAGATGGCATCCCGCGGACTATTGGAATGGACGGTCGTCAACGATCCGTCGTGGCCGGTATTCATGGCCTGCAACATATCCAACGCTTCGCCGCCGCGCACTTCACCCACCACGATTCTTTCCGGCCGCATGCGCAGAGCGTTGCGCACCAGATCGCGGATGGTGACCTGGCCGGTGCCATCCGGCAGAGCAGGCGCGGTCTCCAGGCGTACCACATGCTTCTGATCGAGCTGCAACTCGGCCGCATCTTCGACCGTGCAGATGCGCTCATCCTCT
>JADGQE010000427.1 GCA_017882055.1 Thermoflexales bacterium | reverse complement strand
ACCGACCTGACCGGCCAGAGCGATCTGGTCGTGCGGCTGCGCCGCTTCGCGGCTGAGAAATGGGCACACGGCGACATCGGCAACGACGACTTCGCCGACAACTACTTCGAATTCGTGCAGATCGTCGTCAATTGCACGGCCGAAGCCTGTTCGGCCAAAATGGCAACGCCGTTTCCATCATTCAACTATCCTTTCCCACCACCGACCCCAAAGCCATAAAGAATTCAGGAGTTAGAAGATAGAATCCAGAATTCTGGATTCTGACTCCTATCTTCTGGATTCATCCACGAAAGGCAGCGAACGATGAATCAAAAATTTGAACTCGTTTCCGACTTTCAACCGATGGGCGATCAGCCCGTAGCAATCGAGCAGCTGATCGAGGGTATCAAGCAACGCCACAAGTTCCAGACGCTGCTCGGCGCGACCGGCACCGGCAAAACCTACACCATCGCCGAGGTGATTCAGCGCACGCAGCGCCCCACCCTGGTAATGGCCCACAACAAAACACTGGCCGCGCAGTTGTATTCCGAATTCAAGGAGTTCTTTCCCAAAAACGCCGTCAATTACTTCGTATCCTACTACGACTACTATCAACCCGAAGCTTACATCGCGCGGACCGATACGTTCATCGAAAAGGACACAGCGATCAACGAAGAGCTCGATCGGCTGCGGCTGGCCGCGACGACTTCGCTGTTCGCGCGGCGTGACGCGATCGTCGTCGCCTCCGTGTCGTGCATTTACGGCATCGGCAACCCGCAAGACTGGGGCAGCGTGATGATCAAACTGGCGACCGGCGAGCAGCGGCGGCGCGATGTGTTATTGCGCCACCTCGTCGATCTACAGTACGAGCGCAACGACATCGCCTTCGGACGCGGCAAGTTTCGCGTGCGCGGCGACACGCTCGAAGTGCAGCCCGCTTACGCCGAAACAGCGTACCGCATCGAGTTCTGGGGCGACACGATCGAGCGCATGAGCGAGATCGATCCGCTGACGGGCGAGGTGCTCAAAGACGATGCCTCGATCGAAATCTATCCGGCCAAACAGTTCATCACGTCTGAAGAAAAAGTGCAGCGGGCCATGCAGACGATCGAAGCCGAGCTGGCCGAGCGCGTCAAATACTTCAAGGACCACGAGCTGCTGCTCGAAGCCCAGCGCATCGAACAGCGCACCAAATACGATCTGGAAATGCTGCGCGAAGTCGGCTACTGCTCCGGCATCGAAAACTACTCGCGTCACTTCGATGGCCGATCGGCCGGCGAGCCGCCCTGGACGCTGGTCGATTACTTCCCGGATGACTTCCTGCTGGTCATCGACGAAAGCCACATGACCATTCCGCAGATTCGGGCCATGCATCACGGCGATCGCAGCCGCAAAGAGGAACTGGTCAAATATGGATTCCGTCTGCCCAGCGCGATCGACAATCGCCCGCTGAAGTTCGAGGAATTCGAGCAGCGCATCAACCAGGTGATCTTCACTACTGCGACACCAGCGTTATACGAGATGGAACACTCGCAGCAGGTGGTGCAGCAGATTATCCGTCCAACCGGGTTGATCGATCCCGAAATCGAAATCAAGCCCGTCAAAGGCCAGGTCGACGATCTGATCGGCCAGATCAAACAGCGCACTTCAAATGGCGAACGCGTACTCGTCACCACCTTAACCAAGCGCATGGCCGAAGATTTGGCCGATTATCTCAAAGAACTCGGGATCAAAGTACATTACCTGCACAGTGAAATCGAAACGTTCGAGCGCATCGAGATTCTGCGCGATCTGCGACTGGGTATGTACGATGTGGTGGTCGGCATCAATTTGCTGCGCGAGGGGCTTGATCTGCCGGAAGTTTCGCTGGTGGCGATCCTCGACGCCGACAAAGAAGGTTTTCTGCGCAGCGAAACTGCGCTGATCCAAACTGTGGGCCGTGCGGCGCGGCATCTGCACGGCAAAGTCATCATGTACGCCGACAAGATCACCAATTCGATGCAGCGCGCCATCGATGAGACGAATCGCCGCCGCAAGATCCAAATGGCTTACAACCTGGAACACGGTATCGAGCCGGCCAGTATCGTCAAAGCGGTGCGAGCTTTGATCAGTCAGCAAGAACACGCGCTGGCCGACGAGCGGGCCGAATACACCATTGGCAAGAAGATGCCGAAGGATGAGCAGGCACGCTTGATCCGGGAACTCGAAAAGGAAATGAAGCAGTCGGCAAAAGATCTGGAGTTCGAGAAAGCCGCGCTGCTGCGCGATCAAATCTTCGAGTTGCGACAGCAAATGGAAGCGGAAGACAAGCGGCCTGAATGGGAGAAGCTACGCGAGACATCTAAAGCATAAGGATCTTAACATGCTATCCAGCCGCATCACGCAACTTGCCGCACCGCCGCGTCGAGTTCCACTATCCGTCATCTCTTCGACCATGCCGGGGATCACCGGCATCATCGGCGCATTTTTCCTGATCTTCGGCCTCGTCTTTACGGCTATCTTCACCAGTGGCTTGAATTTGCTTGACGAGCTGCGCCTGTCCAATTCCAAAACAACGGCACAGGCGGCGGTCACGCAGGTCAATATGACGAATTCCACCGAGAACGATGTGGAGATCTACGAGTATCGCTTCGCTTTCCGCACGCCGCGCGAGCAAACGGTGGAAGGCCGCAGTTATTCGACTGGCAGAATATATTCAGTCGGCGACACGACTAAAGTCTACTACGTGTCCGATCGGCCCGATGTTGCGCAATTGGAAGATACACATCGATCGGAATTTACGCCATTTGTGCTGATGGTTCTGCTGTTTCCCCTGATCGGCGCAGGGTTGTTTATCAGTTCGATCGTGCGCGGACGACAGCAAGTGAATTTACTGCGTCATGGCCAAATCGCCTGAGCGGTATCGCTTACGGTGCAACCGACCAACATGAGTGTGAACCATCAACCGGTGATCAAATACAGTTACGAATTCGCCGCCGCAGACGGGCAATCTTATCCGGGTTCATCCAACGCCCTGCCCAAACCGCAGATCGGCGACGAAGCGAATGAGTCGGTGCTGTATCTACCCTCGAATCCGAAAGTATCGATGCTGGTGGATGCGCTGCCCGCTCGACGTCGACGAGAACGGCCGATGGTCTTCGGACAACAGTCCCGCTTCGATCTTGTGGTATGGCCTGGTGTGGCTGGGCATCATTGCCGGCCTGTTCTTTGTTTGCTCGCATCTGCCAGGTTAAATAAAAGTGGCTCTTCCGAATTGGGCGGGGTGATGGCATCCCTATGCCATCGCTGCGGTATCAAATCCGTAGATCCGGCATCCCTATGCCGGAATTTCCCGTTGAACCCGGAAGAGCCATAAAAGCCGGCGTTGAGCCGGCTCTTCGTTTCTGTTGGATTGCCTCGACCACACCAAAAAACTCAACGAACTGTATCGAGATTCACGCCCCGCGCAATCGC
>JADGQE010000426.1 GCA_017882055.1 Thermoflexales bacterium | reverse complement strand
TCCAAATACAACTCGCCGGTGAGATCGTCGTAGGCGAAGAGTTCGGCGTACCGGCCCCAATCCACCGCCGTATCGAGTTGGTCTTTGGCATATTCGCCGAAGTCCGACTGGAGTTTGTCGATAAAGTAGTCTTCATCGATGCGTTGATCGTCATCCTGCTGCAGCGTCTCGTAGATCCAGCGGATCGTCGGCAGGCGCAGCACACGGCCGGCCAGGATTTCTTTGCGGGCCAAAATGCTGGCTTCGGCGAAAGCTTCACCCAACGGGGCGAGCATCAGATCGCCTTGATCGACCGTGGCGAAGCCCAACGTCTCGGCGGCCTCGACCACGGGCAGCACATCATCCAGTTCCAAGGCCAGCTCTTCGGACAGCCGGTAGAGATCGTGTTTCCCGCCTTCCTCTTTCACCTTTTCGAGCAGACCGGCCAGGCGGTTCATCGTCGCCACGGGCAGCCTGGCGACCTTGCCCCTGCCCGGTGCTGCGCCTAACGCTTCGGCTTCCGACTCGGTCTTGCCCGCGACGAGCGCGTACACTTTGTCGACGATGGCTTGAAACGCCGTGTCTTTGCGGTGGCGCGGATGATGTAGGCCCACGCTGACCTCGGCGACGACATGGCCGGGTTCTTTGCCCATCACCACAATCCGATCGGCCATGAGCGCGGCCTCTTCGATGTTGTGCGTTACCATTAAGATCGCTTGGGTCGGAATCGCTTTGCTCAGCCACAATTCCATCAACTCGCCGCGCAGCGCCTCGGCGCTTAAGACATCCAATGCGCTGAACGGTTCGTCGAGGCACAGCAGCTCCGGCTCGACGGCCATCGCCCGCGCAAAGCCGCACTTCTGCCGCATGCCGCCCGATAGTTCGCGTGGATACGCATTCTCAAAACCGTCGAGGCCGACTTTGTCGAGCAGCTGCACCGCTTTACCGATGCGCTGCATTTCAGGCACGCCGCGCGCCTTCAATGCAACTTCGACATTCTGCTGCACGGTCAGCCACGGATACAGCGCGAAAGTTTGAAAGACAATCGTGGCATGTGGATTGACGCCCGATTGCGGCTGTCCGCGATAAAGCACCTGACCTTCACTGGTCGGATTCAGGCCGGTGATCATGCGCAGCAGCGTCGATTTGCCGCAGCCCGATGGGCCGAGCAGACAGACAAACTCGCCGGGGTTGATTTTTAAGTTGACGTTCTGCACGGCGACAAAGCGTTTGACGCCCCGGCCATACAGGCGCGAGACGTTCTTCAATTCGAGCAGTGCGCCATTGGTAGTTGTGATAGTGTTGATCATGCTGACCTCCGTGAAAAGTAATGCGTAATTCGTATTGCGTAACTCATTTTATGCTTTACGCAACACGCAACACGCAATACGTACTATTCCATTCTGAATCTCTCTTCGGCAATCTTATACAGCCTGCGCCAGAAAGTGCGATTGATCGTCACGACGGTGATGATCAACGCCAGCGTCGAGGCTAATAACAGCGCATAATTGCCGGACGCCGTCGCTTCGGCGATCAACGCGCCGACGCCGTTCGTTTTGAAAGTCTGCCCGCCGAAGTTGATATACTCGGCCACAATGCTGGCGTTCCACGCGCCGCCGCTGGCGGTGATCATGCCGGTGACCAAATATGGAAACAGCGCGGGCAAAATGAGCGTGCGCCAGCGTGGCCAGCCCTTCACTTGTAGCAACGAGGTCGTGAAGTTTAAGTCTTGTGGAATTGCCGACGTTCCGGCGATGACGTTGAATAACAAATACCACTGTGTGCCCAGCAGCATCAACAACACGGCCGGCACATCCAGCCCGCCGGTCACACTAATCAACGCCAGTACAAGCACCGGGAATAGCGCCGTGGCCGGAATCGAGGCGACGATCTGAATAATCGGCTGCAGGATGTTGGCGACCCGGCGATTGGAGCCAATCAGTACACCCACCGGGATCGTCCACACGACGGCGATTACGAGGGCGATCGCCACGCGCAGCAGCGTCGACAGAACGCCGCTGAGAATGCGGCCATAATCGCTGAGGGGCAGCGTGATCAGCAATCCGGCGGCCTGTATGCCCGCGTAGACTAATCCGGCGACGACCACCAGCCCGATCAAGATCGCAGCCAGCGACGGACGGCTTTTAGCCGATGGCTCGGTTACTTCGAAGACGATGCGTGACTTGAACAGCCGCGCCAACTTCGCATCGAGCCATTCCATCAAGGGATGCCAGAAGCGGCGCGTAAACCGCTGGCCCAGCCACGAGCCTTTCAGTAGATCGTAGAACCACGACTCGGGCGGCGTGTCGCTCTCGACCATTTCGACTTTGAATTTGTCCGCCCACACGAGGATGGGCCGCCACACCAATTGATCGAGCAGCACGATGACCAGCACCAGTGTGCCAAGGCCCAGCAGAATCGCGGGCACGTTGCCTTGATTCGAGGCGGTTTGCAGATAGCTGCCCAGCCCCGGCAAGCGGAAGTCGCGGCTGCCGACGGTGAAGATTTCCGAGGCCATAAGAAAGAACCAGCCGCCCGCCCACGAGACCATCGAGTTCCAGATCAGCCCTAATGCGCCGAAAGGCAGTTCCATCGTTTTGAAGCGCAGCCACGGATTCAAGCGAAAGATCGCCGCCGCTTCGCCGAGCTCGGTCGGGATCGTCGTCAACGATTGATAGAAGCTGTACGTCATGTTCCAAGCCTGGCTGGTCACGATCAACACCACCGCGGCCAGTTCAGTCGCGAAGCGCAGCGGCAAAATCGCCGTAAAACTCAAGAGCACGACCGGCAGGAATGACAGGATCGGCACGCTTTGCAAAACATCGAGCAGCGGCAGCATCACTTTTTGGGCGGTGCGATTGCGCGCAGCGGTGTAGCCATAAACCAGGGTGAATAATAACGAGAACAGATAAGCAATGGCCATGCGCCCGGTCGAGAGCAAGGCATACCACGGCAGGGCGGACGGGGCGAGTGAGATGTCCGGCCCGGTGACGGTGGCCGGAGCCTTAAGCGCCAGCCGCGCGCCGAGGTAGAGCAGCACGGCCAGCATCAAGATGATGAGGGCATCGCCCACCGTGAAGGCGGGCCGCGTGAAGTTGATGGTCAGTCCGAAGCGTCGGCGCATACCGTGTCTCCCTGGATCGAAAATCCCCGCGCCAGAACGGGCGCGGGGATGATGAGCATGTTCAACTCTCAGGAATGACGAGTTAACTCATAGCCTGCACGTAGACCGTTCGGCGGGATGAGATGTTGGGCTTTGTCTATGATCGGTGTCGAGTGAAGTCGTCATGAGTTTTCTCACAGCGGCCTGAGTTTACACCCGCGCTGATCGGATGTCAATGGGCAAATGGCCGAAATTTAGGGTTCTCACAAAGTCAGACTTGGTCGCTGAAACAGCAGCCGCACCGCTAAATCGGGGTGCGCCTCGTAATAGCGCCGAGCCTGAGCTAAATTTGTC
>JADGQE010000425.1 GCA_017882055.1 Thermoflexales bacterium | reverse complement strand
CCTCGCCGCCGAGTGTGCGTGCGTTTCAGATTGTAAACGGTCGGGTGACCGAAGTCGAAGTGCGGATCGAATAGTATCCTGCGTGAATGCGCGGGGTTATCTCTATTGCATCGCTGTGAGTTAAGGAGAAGTGATCGGTATGAAGAAACGAGTATATCGGGCCGGTGTCATGCTGTCGCTGGCCGCCGCGGTAGCCACTGTGACGCTTATTCTATCCGAGAACATGCTGCGCTGGCTGCTCGTTCAGGAGATCGCCAAGTGGTCGGACACCGCGCGGCTGATCGCTTCGGGCGTGGGCGGCTACCTGCTGGGATCGATTCCGTTTGGCTTCATCATCATCGGCGTGCTGCGTGAGCGGGATATTCGTGACGCCGGCAGCGGCCGGATTGGCGGCACGAACGCGATGCGGGCCGGCGGCATCGGGGCGGCTACGCTGACCGTTGTCGGTGATCTGTTGAAAGGCTACGCGGGTGTGGCCTTTGCCCGCTTGGTTTTGCCCGGCAATCTATGGGCCGAAGTACTGGCCGGATGGGGCGTCATCCTCGGCCACAACGCCTCGATCTATCTGGCGTTTCGCGGCGGGGCAGGCACGGCACCGAACATGGGCGTGGCCGCCGCTTACTGGCTGCCATCGCTGATCTTTACGCTGCCGTTTTTTCCACTTGGCATGTTTGTGATTCGAATCGCCTCGCTGACCTCACTCATCGTCGGCTTAGCGATCCCGATCCTGTTTGCGGTTCGAGCTTTACTTGGGCAGGGGCCCTGGGAATATGCGGCCTACGGTGTGGGTGCCTTGTTGTTGGTGGCGTATGCACTTCGCCCCAATATTGAGCGTTTGGTTAAAGGCACTGAATCGACGGTCGAAGTGACCGTGCTGCCGGAAGAATAGGTGTCGAAGCGCGAGCACCGAAGATCCTCATGGCCCACTTGACTTCCACGAGATTTAGCCAAACGGGTTATACTTACGATATAGCGTAAACTCGGAATTTGACCGTACGAGCATTCGCTACATCAAGCAAGGGAGATAACTCGTGAACGTCCTCGCAACAAACAGTCCGCTTGAAGCCGCGAAGTTGCCGTGGCGGCAAGCCGTCGCTAAATATCAGAATCCGGATCTGAGGCGCAGTCTCTGGCAGTTCGCCAACTCTGTTGTCCCGTACTTCGTGCTGGGTTATTTGATGTATCGGAGCCTGGCTGTTTCTTACTGGCTGACGCTGGCCCTGGCAGTGCCTGCATCTGGCTTTATGGTGCGCCTGTTCATCATCTTTCACGATTGTGGACACGGCTCGTTCTTTAAGTCCCAAAGAGGCAATGACGTGATGGGCATCATCACGGGCATTATTACGTTTACGCCGTATTACCAATGGCGGCACGCGCACGCGATCCATCATGCCACCTCCGGTGATCTCGATCGGCGCGGCGTGGGTGATGTGTGGACACTGACGGTTGAAGAGTATCTGGCGTCATCCAGGTGGAAACGATTTGCCTATCGATTCTATCGCTTCCCGTTGGTGACGTTCGGGATCGGACCGACTTTCATGTTCCTCGTCGCGCATCGCCTGGTGGATCGCGGCGTCGGCCGGCGCGAACGCTTCAGTGTTTACTGGACGGATCTGGCGCTGCTAGGTATTGCGCTGCTCATGCACTTCACGATCGGTCTCCGGGCTTACATCCTGATTCAGCTGCCGATCATGGTCATCGGCGGCGCAGCCGGTGTCTGGTTGTTTTACGTGCAGCATCAATTTGAGGGCATCCGCTGGGAGCGTCACGAGAAGTGGGATTACGTGGCGGCAGCTTTGCAGGGCAGTTCGTTTTACAAACTGCCCAAAGTGTTGCAGTGGTTTTCGGGCAACATCGGCTTCCACCATATTCACCACTTAAGCCCGCGCATTCCCAATTACAACCTGGAACAGTGCCACACGTCTGAGCCGCTGTTCCAGGACATCAAACCGATCACGTTGGTGTCTAGCTTGAAGTCACTCACCTTCCGATTGTGGGACGAGCAACAACGCAAGCTGGTCGGGTTTGGCGGCCTCAAGCGGCTGTCCGAACAACCGGTGCCCGTATTGGTTAAAGGATCAAATCGGTAATCCGCTGCCAATCTAATCATTGAAGACTGCAGAGGTCAGCGTTTCTCGTTGACCTCTGTTTTGTTTATGAGTGCGTTTTGACGATCGACCCGTGCCGATCCCCGCCAATTGATTTGTGGCGCCACGTCGTTTATACTGTGCGGCGTAATACAAATCGCGAGAGAAAGAGGCCAGCCTATGGAAAATACTTCGATCAAACCCGGCTTGCTTGAACTGTTGCAACAGGCCCGCACGGATCAACAAATGTGGCTAGCTGATCTGACCGAGGCCGAACGCGGCGCGATGGGCACGCTCAAGCAGTGGGCGGCTAAAGACGTTGCGGCGCACATCGCCCATTGGGTGCAGCGTGCGGCCGAAGCCTTGGTTTGCGCGGCACGCCATGAAGAACCGCCGCATTACGACGACTATCTTCGCGTGAACGATGAAGTTTTTCTGGAGATGCGTGATCGCCCGTGGACGGAGATATGGGCCAATGTGGATCGGGCTTACGCTGATCTTGCTGCGCAGGTTCAGAGCATCGATGAAGAAGCCCTGGCTGATCCCAGGCACTTCGCCTGGCGAAACGATCAAGCTTTGTCCGGCCTGGTTGTTGGCAACGGCTATTCGCATCCGCTGGCGCACCTCGCGCAGTTCTATTTCGATCGCGGCGAAGTGGCGCGCGCGAACCAGACGCAGGAGAAAATGACGGCGCGGCTGCTGGAACTGCCCGGCTCGCGCGACGTCGCACGTTATAACCTGGCGTGCTACTATGCGACAACCGGCCAGCGTGACCAGGCATTAACGGAACTACGCGAGTCGCTGCGCCTGAATCCTAAACTGATCGAGTGGTCAAAGCAGGATACTGATCTGGATTCGCTGCGTGACGATCCGGTGTATCAAGCGTTGTATCAATAGGCGATCTGCGTTGTTTGCCCGGTAGCAGCCTGGAAGTTGCCGTGCTCCGGTATCTCATTCAGGCAAAAAGAGACCTGACTTCGTCTGCTCCGCAGGAGCCAGAAGCCAGGTCTCTTCGATTGAACCACTAGCCGTGCTGGGTTTGTCCGAAAGGTGTTGCCAACTCAGCTCCAGGTCCTTACAACGGCATATGCGCTTGATTATTCATGCCAACGAGTTCGTCAGACTGGAAAGGACGCGCTGGTTGTGCTGGCTGCGAACTGGATTTTAAGGAAGTAACATAGCCTTGAGCCAGTTCAATTTGACTTTCGTAGCACCCACGCCCATGACGACCTGTGCGTTATCCGGCTGTCGCGTTAGAATCGCGAATAGGTCTGCATCGATCGAAGCACCGGTCATGGCCTTATCAGCCAGGGCGGATAGTTCTGTGTCATCGGCAATGGTCGAGAGTTTTTCACCCATCGT
>JADGQE010000424.1 GCA_017882055.1 Thermoflexales bacterium | reverse complement strand
GCGGTCTGGATCGGTGTGGCGCCTGCGACACCGGCTGCCACGAGTGCGCCGCCGACCGACAACCAGTAAGCCACGGCCATTGGGTTGGCGATCGAGATCGCCATACCCGATCGAAACGCGCCTGTCTTCATCTTCGAGTCTGCTCCATCCAACGGGTGCGCCGCCGAGGACTTAAGCGCATCGCGAATGCTGGTGCCGCCCAGGTACAGCAGCACGAGCACACCGGCTACGGCTAACACGCCTCGGATCACAGGAATTTGTGCGAGCGGGCCGAGTCCGAGAAACGCTATAGAAAACCACATGAAATCGCCGAAGCACGAGCCGAGTTGAACCAGCAAGGCCGGATTGAAGCCGCCGCGCACGCCGCGCCGAATGGTCTCCATGGCGACCGGGCCGGGCGGGGCGCTGAATGAAATGGCAATGAATGCGCCGGTCAATACGGTTGTCAACATGATGGATTGTCCCTGTGTAGAAACGGCACGCTTCGCGCTATGCCGTCTCCTTCGGATAAAACAGAAAACGCCTCCGAGCGCAATCCTTTGTGGATGTGCTCGGAGGCGTCATGGCCTCAAGAAATATTTAATTGGAAGGCGGCTTATGGCCCGCCACTGCGCACGATTATATCACGCTACTAGACTGTGTCAAGACCAAAATTCGGATTTTGACCAACATCTTACTTGTTACTTCGCTCTCGATCCGCGTCCTCGCGGATCGTCGGCGGGACGCCGACTTGAGCACCAGTGATAATCACCGGCCAAATTCGGATTTTGACCAACATCTTGCTTGTTATTCACTCACCTTACGCAGAGTCACACCCGCGAAGGCGGGTGTCCAGTTAATTTGCGCTGGATTCCCGCCTTCGCGGGAATGACAAACAATATTGACTGCGTAACATGAGTTACTCATGTGTTTTTGCTGGCGACGCCTGCTCCAGAATCTTCTCGGCGATTTGCCGCATCGAAACTTGCGTGTCGCGGGCCTGGCGCTGGATCGATTGATACGCTTCTTCTTCAGTCAGGCCCTGCTGCATCAAAACCCCTCGCGCTCGATCGATCAGCTTGCGGGTCTCAAGATTCTCGCGCAGTTTCGCATTCTCTCGCAGCGAAGTCTGTGCTTCTTCGAAGCGGGCCAGCGCGACGCCGATCGCAGCTGCGAGGTCTTTCTCGTTGACGGGCTTGACGAGATAACCTTGAATCGGCAGCTGCACCGCTTTCTCGATCAGATCTTGCTGCCCATAAGCAGTCAAAATGATGATGGGCATTGGATGCTTGCGCGCGATCGTCCTGGCCGCTTCCAGGCCGTCCGTCAACGGCATTTGAATATCAAGGATCGCCAGATCGGCGTTGGCGGTGCGGGCCAGGCGCAGCGCCTCGCGGCCATCGGCGGCGAGCAGCGCCTCGTGGCCCAGCGTGCTCAACATCGTGCGCAGGCCCATGCGAATGATTGATTCGTCGTCGGCGACAATGATCCGCAGTCGTTTCATGGATTGCTTATCTCCGCTAACGTGTGAGGTAGATTCACAATCACCTGCGTGCCATCCGGGCTGCTTCTAAAATCCAATTTACCTCGCAGGTCTTCGCGCACCAGTGTCTCGACGATCTCCAACCCCAGGCTGGAAGATGGTCGCCCATTCGGCAGACCTACGCCGTCGTCACTCACTTCGACTACAAAACCGTGCTGGTTGTGTCCCAGGCTGATGCACACGCGGCCGTGCTCGCGTCCGACAAAGGCGTGCTCGATCGCATTTTGCAGCAGTTCGTTGATCACCAGTGCCAGTGATGTGGCCGGCTTTGAGGGCAGAACGATCGCTTCCCCTTCGACTTGAATATTGATCCGCAAATCAGGCCGCAGCATATTCTGCGCCACCAGACTGGCGATGCGCTCCGCCACATCTTTCACGTCCACCAGCCGGAAGCCTTCTTCCGACAAAATCTCGTGAACAGCCGCAATGCTCAGGATGCGATTGACGCTGATGTGCAGAACATCCTGAGCGGTCAGAGCTGCGCCGTCGCTGGCCTGCATTCGCAGCAGCATTGCCACCGTTTGCAAGTTGTTCTTGATGCGATGGTGCATCTCGCGCACGACGGCGGCATTCGTCACCAGCCGCGCATTTTCAATCGCCAGGGCGGTTTGATTGGCCAGTGTCGAGAATAGCGCGATCTGTTCCGGGCTGAAGTTATGTGGCTGGCCGGTGTAACAGTTTAGCACGCCGATCACTCGTTCCCGCACGCTCAGCGGCACGGATAACATCGAGACCAGTTGTTCCTTCCGGATCAGTTCAGAGGCCGAGGTGTTCGGTTCCGAGCGGATGTCGTAGATGGCTACCGGCTTTTTGTCCCGGATCACTCGTTCGGTGAGGGTGTCATCGCCGGCCACCGTCGATTTAGACCAATAGGCCGGTTGCGTGTCACGCGCCGAATGAACCACCAACTCGCCGCGTGCATCGTCGAGCAAGCGTAACGAGCAGACCGGTGCGCCCATTACTTTAGCCGCCATTTCCACGACGAGGTCAAGCATGTCGTCCAGATACAACGGCGAAGTCACGGCCTCGCTGACTTTTGCCAGCGTCGTCAGTTCCACGATCTGACGATTCATCTTGTCATACAAGATCGCCCGATCGAGTGCGCCCGCAGCCAGGTCGCCGATCAAGGCCAGCAGTTCGACATCGTCCGCTGAAAAATCGTGCAGTTCGAAGGTCTGCACGTTCATCGCGCCGATGACGCGGTTCTTGGTGACCAACGGCACAGCTAACAACGATCGCAGGCCTCGCTCGCGTGTACCCGGCACGAACTTGAAGCGCGGATCCGCTTGAGCATCTCGCACGGCTACTGCCTGGTCATGTTGCGCCGACCAGCCGGTGAGTCCTTCACCCATGTGCAGCATTCCGCGGCCAACGGCGTGTTTTGACAGTTTAGTCGATGCGCGCAGCCGCAGCGTGTCGCCATCGGCTTCGATCAAGTAGATCGAGCACGAATCGACTTGCATCACCAACGCCGTGCGACGCGCGATCAGATCGAGCGTGGTGTCCAAATCCCAC
This sequence comes from Thermoflexales bacterium, assembly GCA_017882055.1. Lineage (GTDB taxonomy): Bacteria > Chloroflexota > Anaerolineae > Fen-1058 > Fen-1058 > JADGQE01. The sequence continues at coordinate 413 of JADGQE010000424.1, read as the reverse complement.
GCGGCGGATAACGCCTGAGCGATTTCGCGCAGGCTGGCCATGGCGCGTGTGAGTTGTTGATCGCGGATAGGGCCAGGGATTTTGACCGTCATGCTTGCATTGTACCGCAATCTCGTAAACCGGTTGTTAAGGTGCCATGCTTCCTCGCCCTCACCCCTCTTCTGAAAACGGGACTTCATTCCGTTCTTCGGTGACGGTCCTGTCTCGCAGTACACGGATCAAAATCACGGTTTCATGGGCAGTCATGGCGTTCATGCTAACAACATCTTTCTAGAGCGGTTTCCGAGCTGATTTACGGTGTCACCCCGATCATCGCGAGGGGTCTCTACGACAGTGGTAGAGATTCCGCCCATGTCCGGCGCAGTGCGCCGGCGCCTGGCGGGCCACCCGTGCATGGCACGGGACATGGCCTG
>JADGQE010000423.1 GCA_017882055.1 Thermoflexales bacterium | reverse complement strand
GGGAAAAAAAGCGAACAGCAGCTATTGGCCCGACAGAGTCGACGAACTAAATATAAATTTAGTAATGACCAGTGGCATCTTTTTAACAACAGTTCAGGTGGCTTTTTTAGTCAGAATACACATGGATGCGCTGACAGTGCGTACCTTGCACCAGATGAACAGTGATCGAAGATGCGGTGAGTTGCTGACCGCTTGAGTGCGCAGCCCGGATGCGGTTGCGGCACAGCAGTTCACACCCGGCCATCATTCAGCCCACCTTCGCATTGATACCCCCCCTCTAATCCGCTATAATGCGTGCTAATCCAAAGCGGGATGAACACATTGTTCGTCCCGCTTCTTTATGTCATCTGTCTTGGGAGTCATCCGGTGTCGCAAACGAACCCTGCCATTCTTGTTCTTGCCGATGGGACGGTGTTTCGGGGCGTTGCCATCGGGGCTGCCGGCAGCCGTGTCGGCGAGGTGGTGTTCAATACCGCGATGACCGGTTACCAGGAAATTCTCACCGACCCTTCTTACTGCAAGCAGATCGTCACGCTGACCTGTTCTCACATCGGCAACGTCGGGGTGAATACCGAGGACGTGGAATCACGTCAGGTGTTTGCCAGCGGCTTGGTGATACGCGATCTTTCGATGACGGTGAGCAACTGGCGCAAGACGCAGTCGCTGCCGGACTATCTCAAGGCCAACAACGTGGTGGCGATCGCCGGGATCGATACGCGCAAGCTGACGCGCATCCTGCGCGAGAGGGGCGCGCAGAACGGCTGTATCGCCACCGGTACGGATGAGGCGGCGGCACTTGCTGCGGCGCGCGGCTTTGCCGGATTGGTCGGGATGGATCTGGCCAAGGAAGTCAGTTGCAAGCAATCCTACTCTTGGACACAGCGCGAGTGGGAACTGGGCGTCGGCTATCCAGAGGCGGAGCATACGAAATTCCATGTGGTGGCCTACGACTTCGGCGTGAAGCTCAACATGCTGCGCATGCTGGCCGAGCGTGGCTGTCGCATCACCGTGGTGCCCGCGCAGACCACGGCAAAGGAAGTGCTGGCGATGGAGCCGGATGGGGTGTTCCTTTCCAACGGACCCGGCGATCCTGAACCATGCGATTACGCGATCAGAGCCACGCAACAATTTTTAGCGGAGAGTATGCCACTGTTCGGCATCTGTCTTGGGCATCAGATCATGGGTCTGGCAGTGGGAGCGAAGACCATGAAGATGAAGTTCGGCCATCGCGGCGCTAACCATCCGGTGCAGGATACGCAGAGCAAGCGCGTGATGATCACCAGCCAGAACCACGGCTTTGCGGTGGACGTGGCGACTTTGCCGAAGAATGCGCGCGTGACACATGTATCGCTATTCGACGGTACGCTGCAAGGATTCGAGCTTACCGACAAACCGGCGTTCTGCTTCCAGGGTCATCCCGAAGCGAGTCCGGGGCCGCATGATGTGGACATTCTGTTTGATCGCTTCATTGCGATGATGGGCAAGTAAATGGCTAAGCGTACTGATATAAAATCCATCCTGATCATCGGCGCAGGCCCCATTGTGATCGGGCAGGCGTGCGAGTTCGACTATTCCGGCGCACAGGCCTGCAAGGCGCTGCGCGAGGAGGGCTATCGCGTCATCCTGGTAAATTCGAATCCGGCCACCATCATGACCGATCCGGACATGGCGGATGCGACCTACATCGAGCCGATCACCTGGAAGATGGTGGAGAAGATCATCGCCAGGGAGCGCCCTGATGCGATCCTGCCGACGATGGGCGGGCAGACCGCGCTGAACTGCGCGCTGGACCTGGCCAAGCACGGCGTGCTGGAGAAATATAACGTCGAGATGATAGGCGCGTCGCGCGACGCGATCGACAAGGCCGAAGATCGCGAAAAATTCAAGCAGGCGATGACCAAGATCGGCTTGGCCTCTGCCCGCTCAGCTATCGCACACAGCATGGAAGAAGCGTTGCAGGTGCAGCAGGTGATGGGCTTCCCGACCGTCATTCGCCCGTCCTTCACGATGGGCGGCAGCGGCGGCGGCATCGCATACAACCGCGAAGAGTTCGTCGAGATCTGCGAGCGCGGACTGGAAGCCTCGCCGACGCGCGAGCTGCTGATCGAGGAATCGCTGCTCGGCTGGAAAGAATTCGAGATGGAGGTGGTGCGCGACCGCAATGACAATTGCATCATCATCTGTTCTATTGAAAATCTGGATGCGATGGGCGTGCATACCGGCGACTCGATCACGGTCGCTCCGGCGCAAACGCTGACCGACAAGGAATACCAGATCATGCGCGATGCCTCCATCGCTGTGCTGCGCGAGATCGGCGTGGATACCGGCGGGTCCAATGTCCAGTTCGCGATCAATCCGGACGACGGGCGTATGGTGGTGATTGAGATGAACCCACGCGTGTCGCGTTCTTCCGCGCTGGCCTCCAAGGCGACCGGCTTCCCGATTGCGAAGGTCGCCGCCAAGCTGGCGGTGGGTTATACGCTGGACGAACTGAAAAACGACATCACCGGCGGCGCGACACCCGCCTCGTTCGAGCCTTCCATCGACTATATCGTCACGAAGATTCCGCGTTTCGCGTTCGAAAAATTCCCGCAAGCCAACGACCGTCTGACCACGCAAATGAAGTCGGTCGGCGAAGTGATGGCGATCGGGCGAACTTTTCAGGAGTCGTTCCAGAAAGCGTTGCGGGGTCTGGAAGTCGGCGTGCATGGCCTGGACGAAAAATATTCTGACCGCGAAGCGATCGCCGCCGAACTCGGCAGTCCCGGGCCGGACCGTATCTGGGCGGTGGGCGATGCCTTCCGCCTCGGCATGAGTGTGGAAGAGGTGTTCAACGTCAGCAAGATCGATCCGTGGTTCCTGGTGCAGATCGAAGATCTGATACGTCAGGAAGAGTCCCTGGCTGGCCGCACACTGGAAAGCCTGAACGCGGATGAAATGCGCGTGCTGAAACGCAGTGGCTTTGCCGATGCGCGACTTGCTGTTTTGCTGGGTACCGATGATGGCGCATTGCGCGCCTACCGTCATGCGCTGGGCGTGCGCCCGGTGTTCAAGCGCGTGGATACCTGTGCCGCTGAATTCGCCACCGACACCGCGTATATGTATTCCACCTACGAGGAGGAATGCGAAGCACAGCCGACCAGCAACAAGAAGATCATGGTGCTGGGCGGAGGACCGAACCGTATCGGGCAGGGCATCGAGTTCGATTATTGCTGCGTGCATGCCGCGCTGGCGATGCGCGAGGACGGCTACGAGACCATCATGGTCAACTGCAATCCGGAAACCGTGTCCACCGACTACGACACGTCGGATCGTTTGTATTTCGAGCCGCTGACGCTGGAGGATGTGCTGGAAGTGGTGGCGGTCGAAAAACCGATCGGCGTGATCGTGCAGTACGGCGGGCAGACCCCGCTCAAGCTGGCGCGTGGCCTGGAAAAGAACGGCGTGCCCATCATCGGCACGACACCGGACATGATCGA
>JADGQE010000422.1 GCA_017882055.1 Thermoflexales bacterium | reverse complement strand
CACTGCAACAGCCGCCACAGATTGAGCTGCTTGATGAGACTTCGACATGCGATCCCCCTTGACGAATTTTCTTGGCCTCTACGAAAACAAAACGCGCCCGCCGCCCATGACAACGTCACAGGTTCGGTGAGACGCGTTAATTATCGCTCGAGAATTTTATCGATTTCGCGCCGGATGCTCTCGACGTCGTCCAAGCCCAGATACACGGTCGCAAAACGGATATAGGCCACTTGATCCAGTGGCTTGAGTCCGGCGATCACCAGATCGCCAATCATCTTGCTCGGCACTTCAGCCTTGCCCGTCTGCTGAATTCTGGCCTCGATCGAATTGACCAGCCCTTCGAGTGCATCGCTGGAGATCGGGCGTTTGGCACACGCCATGCGGATGCCGCTCAGCAGCTTGGCGTGATCAAACGGCTCACGCCGGCCATCGCTCTTGACGACCAACGGCGTATTCAAGATCGCGCGTTCCACGGTCGAGAAACGTTTGCTGCATTGATTGCATTCACGTCGACGTCGAATGCCCGGCCCACTTGTTTCGTGGGCCGTGTCGATGACGCGCGTATCGTCGCTATCGCAGTAAGGACATTTCATGATGTGATCCGTGGAACTCGAAGAGTGATAAACAACGATCTAAATCAGCGTTGAGCGTATTTCAGCAAAATTAGTTTAGATACTATATTTGGGACTTTTAGACTATAAAACCCCAAGATATGGGGTTCAGAGGCGTGATTATCATAGCACAGGGATTCCGTGAAAGCAATAGGGAAACCTTAAAAAACAGACGCCCTGACCAAACTGGGACACTTGCAACCGAGTCAAGACATCCGAACATCTTTCGTTCTAAAGAGGCAAACGATGTGCGGCGCACTCGCATATCAAGTGCGCCGCACACCTCAAGGAGGGGGAGATCAGCCAGTATCAAACGCAAACGAATGAAACGACGAATGTCATTTCATTCGTTTGCGCTTAATCATTCAACACGCGCGAACACAGCACCTCACTCGCGATCGAGTGAGAAAAGTTACGATTGCGTTACGACTCACACTGCGTGAATCGAATTTAACGTCGCTTGCGCAGGAACGCCGGGACTTCCAGATCGTCTTTGTCGAATTGCCGTACCGGGAAATCGACCAGAATGCCCTGCGACTGATCCGTGGCCGCCATGGGTCTACCGCCCGCCGAGATGGGCACGGGTTGTTGTGCGGGCGCCGGCACACGCCGTCGCACGGCGGTCGGACCGGCATGATCGAAGCCGGTGGCGATCACCGTCACGCGAATCGTATCAGCCATCTTCTCGTCGATCACGGCGCCGAAGATCAGGTTCACATCCGGGTGGGCCGTTTCCTTGATCAACGCTGCGGCCTGATTGACTTCATACAGCGTCATGTTCGGGCCGCCGGTTACGTTGAACAGGATGCCGCGCGCGCCATCGATCGTCACATCCAGCAGCTTGCTGGTGATGGCTTGCTGCGCTGCATTTATCGCGCGATCATCGCCCGTCGCCGAGCCGACCGCCATTAACGCCGCGCCACCTTCCGCCATGATCGTGCGCACATCGGCAAAGTCGAGGTTGATCAAACCCGGCACCGTGATCAATTCGCTGATGCCTTGAATGCCCTGCCGCAGCACATCATCGGCCACGCGGAACGATTGCTGCAGCGACGCTTTCTTGTCGACGATCTCCAGCAAGCGATCGTTCGGGATCACAATCAAGGTATCGACGTGTTCCTTGAGTGCATTGATGCCCTGCTCGGCTGAAGTCGATCGCTTGTGGCCTTCGAAATTGAAGGGCCGCGTCACCACCCCGATCGTCAGCGCGCCGACATCGCGGGCGATGCGCGCCACGACCGCGCTCGCGCCCGTGCCCGTGCCGCCGCCCATGCCGCAGGTGATAAACACCATATCGGCGCCCTTCAGCACGGCATACAGATCGTCGGCCGATTCTTCCGCGGCCTTCATGCCGACTTCGGGATTACCGCCCGCGCCCAGTCCGCGCGTCAACTTGTCGCCGATGCGCACCCGCTTGGGCGCATTCGACAACATCAAAGCTTGCGCGTCGGTATTGATGGCCAAGAACTCAACACCTTGCAAGCCTTCGGCGATCATGCGGTTGACCGCATTGGTTCCGCCGCCGCCGACGCCCACCACCTTGATCTGGGCAAACTGCTCTCCGTTATACTCAATTCCTGGTTGCATTGGACCCCTCCTAAAATGAAATCAACACCATTTGCATGGAGCACATTTGACGATACGGGTGAACGTCCATCACTCGCGGCCAGTGCTCCCGGCGCCGCGCGTGCGAAAAATTCAGCTACTTAACCGGGCAATAGCTTCTTAAAGAAGCCGCCGAGCCGACTACCCCGATCCCTGCTATCGCCGCCTTTGCGCTGCAGGGGCGGTGGATTATCGGCCTGATGCTGACCCCACAGCAGCAAACCCACCGAAGTAGAGTAGGCGGGCGAATTGACCGTATCAATCAGGCCGCTGAGATTTTGCGGGCCCCCGATGCGTACGGGCAAGCCCAAGACTTGCCGGCCAAGTTCACGCATGCCCCGCAGCTGCGCGGTGCCGCCGGTCAACACCACGCCTGCCGGCAATAGACCGTCGTAACCCGATCGCTTGATCTCCTGCAAGATCAGCTGATAGATCTCTTCGGCCCGCGCTTCGATGATCTCCGCCAGGTCGCGCCGCTGCACGCGCGTCACACCGCCATCACCAAACGCCTTGATTTGCACGACTTCAGTCGGATCGATCATCTCGTGCCGCGCGTGGCCGTGCTCGATCTTGAGCTGTTCCGCAGCCTCGAACGGCACGCGCATCCCAACGGCCACGTCGTTGGTCAGATGATTGCCGCCGATCGACAACACCGTGGTATGCCAGATGCTGCCTTCGATAAAGACCGCAATATCGGTCGTGCCGCCGCCGATGTCGGCCAGCACCACGCCCATCTCTTTCTCGGTATCCGTCAACACGGCCTCGCCCGACGCGATCGGATCGAGCACCAGACTATCGACGCCCACATTGCAGGTCTCGATGCATTTCAGCAAGTTATGAACCGACGAGGATGCGCCGGTGATGATGTGCGCTTCAACTTCAAGCCGGAACCCGATCATGCCGAGCGGGTCTTTGACGCCATCCTGCCCATCAACCATGAAACCGCGCGGGATGACATGCAGCACTTCGCGGTCTTGCGGGATCGCAATCGCACGCGCCGCGTCGAGGGCGCGTTCCACGTCATCCGCTTCGATGCCGCGCTCGCCGCGCCCGACCGATACCACGCCCCGGCTGTTGATGGCCGAAATATGCGCGCCGGTCACATTTACAAACGCGCGCGCGATTTCGTAGCCGCTCGATCGCTCGGCCTTTTCGATCGACGCGCGGATGGCCGCGCTGGCATCGACCACGTTGACGACGACGCCCTTCTTGATCCCGCGTGCAGGCGCGACGCCCACACCGACGATGCGCAGATCGTTATCGCTCGCTTCGCC
>JADGQE010000421.1 GCA_017882055.1 Thermoflexales bacterium | reverse complement strand
CGCCGTCTCATGCGAGACCGGTGCGCGCCAACCCTCAAAGCGAGTCAGCGCCTGTCAGCGCGTCGGCCTCACGACCGATCGCGCCCGCCGCCTGTTTATAAAGGTGTAAGCATGTCAGGGCAGGCGGCCCGAAGTCGCTGGCCACACTCGATCGGCCAGCGCTCGCATAGTAGGTATCGTTCAAGCAGCGGATGTAAGTGACCCGCTGGGGCATGGTGGCAACGAGCTATTCCAACGCCGTTGCGTTCGTGTCTTCCGACTCGCGCGCCACGACGATGGCAGCTGAGTCCTCATCGGCCGGCTGACGATTCTCAATCGTCAGCGCGACGGCCACGAATTCGGTGCGGATACGCCGCTGCGTGATCGCCGCTGCGTTTTCGATGACGGGCGCGTTCGGCACATGACGCAGAAAGCGCTCCAGCGTTTCGTCGTATTCCCGGCTGAGCGGCACCGCCATGATGTTGACCAGCGCGCCCGCCTGCAGCCGGATACCGCGGCTCAGATCGGTCGGTACCACAATGGTGTAGAAATTCAACCGCGTGTCGTTGCCAATCACGTCGCTCGGTTGCAGCGGTACCGCCAGCCGGAAACGCAGCTGGTTATCATAGCGCCAGATTTTGCGCGTGACGAATCCGATGAAATGCGCTTCAGCTTGCATTCGGCGCGTGGTCGCTCGCGATGATCGCGGCGGCCTTACCTGAACTGGATCAGACATACTGCCTCCTCGAGTTGGAAGATGAGATGCCATTGTCCCAATCGGAGTTGATGGCTCCATTCGTTGTGGGGTTCTGCGCCTGGGGTTAAACAAGTGAGGCAACACTTGTGCTTGTGCGCCAAGTGCAAGCAAAAAAGCACAGAACCGCGTGAGCAGTTCTGCGCTCTCTATAGAGGTGAAACAGTGCGTCCCGCTTAGGGAACGCGATCAGCCGAAAGTGGCTGCGTGGATAGATAACCAGAGTTTAGCAGGACTTCAAGGGTGTGTCAAGGGCACTACGTTCGACGTTCGTACCACCAACCCTTTTTCAGACAGAAACTACCTATCCAAAAAACAATCGACTCCAATGTCGTCTTGAGGTGTACTGGCGCTGGCACAACTTTGTGCGCGCCCAATTTACGACTAAGAAGGCACCAACCGTTGCTTGAGGCATTGTAGACCAAGGCCGGTCCGTGCCTAACCTATTTTTGGTTCACTGTGCGTACCCATCTAACTGAACAAATGCCCGCCCATGAAAACGCGCCGTATTCACTCTGTTGTCCGTTGTGATGGTGTTATTCGCGCTTGTCCTCACTGTGGCCGCAAGCGATTCTGAACGGGTAGATTTTTCGTTGCGCGATGCGTTGAATCGATTGATATGATGCCCGACCTCGCTATAGGTCGCGCGTGATATAATACTCGCCACAGCTCGAGGGGCCTGGCCCTCACTACTGCGCTTTTCCCCTATTCAGCCTTCCGGGCCGGTCGTTTATTCTTCTGGAGCCTCACCTCAATGTCTAATGATTCTTCGACGATTAATGTCTTGCTGGTTGATGACGACGCCTTCAACCGTGAAGGCGTGCGCCTATTTCTGGCGCGCGAAGGCTTTCAGGTCCTTGAGGCCGGCGACGAACAATCGGCGCTGGAGATGGCCGCGGTCGAGACGATCCACGTCGCCGTGATCGACATCTCGATTCCGCCTGATCCGTCGACGCCCGCGCGCGTACAGCATAGTTTCGGCATCGACCTGGCGCGTCGCCTCAAACAGGCCAAGCCGGTGTTGGGCGTGGTGCTCTTCTCCGCGTATGAAGATCGCGGCAGCGATGTATTGGAGATGGTGCGGCAGGGCGTGCGCGGCCTGGCTTACAAACTGAAAGGCTGCCCGCCCAAAGCGTTGCTGGAGGCGATCAACGATGTGCGACTCGGGCGAGTGCTGATCGATCCGGAAGTTACCAACCCGCATTCGCTCGCCGATGAATTCATGGCGCGGCTGACGGCGGATGAACGGCCGTGGGTCGAAGGCATCCTCGCTCAATTCGATCAACTCTCGCCGCGTGAAACAGAAGTCACTTATCGTCTGGCGGCTTCTTACACGACCGACGGTATCGCTGATGCGCTGGACGTTGCGCCGCGCACGATCGAGCATCACATCAGTCATGTGCACGAGAAGTTGGGCTTGCGCGAACTGCCGCCGCAATTGCATCGAATTGTGCTGCTGACAAAAGCGTGCATGATCATCGATCTGTGGGCGGGCGGGCGGCGATGGTAGCGGCCTGGCGACGACGATGGTTGCCTGTTTTCTTGAGCTTGATATTGATCTTCGGCGTGCTCGCCGCGATCAGTCTCGCGCTGGATATCGGGCGACCCTACGGCGGCTTCTTCACGTACAATCGGGTCTTTGTTGGTCAGTGGATGCTGGACAGCGCTACACCACGGTGGTGGCCTAGTATCGCTCGATCCGGGTTGACATACACTGATCATTTCTTGCAATTAAATGGCTTGCCCGATGCCATCAATCACAGCGAGATGTACGCGGCGGCCTATGCTCGGGGTGAGTCTTCATTCTCACTGGTCATCGAACGCGATCAGGTTGTGTTTGAACAGCGCCTGCCGTTGGCGCTGTTCTCTTTGGCCGATTTCCTCGATTTGAAAATTCCGGCTTTTATCACGGGTCTTGGTTTTTGGCTGCTAGCTGTCGTCATCTATCACTCGCGTTCCACTGCTACACTCAATCGCGTCTTTGCCGTCACCTGCGGACTGATTGCCAGCTATCAATGGATGCTGCACCCGACGGTGTTCAACGGCATCGGGCTGCTCGATCATGTGATTCAAATGGCATGGACTGTGACGGTGCCATTCTTGGGCGTAACCTTCTTTCACTGCGCGACGCTGTTTCCAACTCCCAGCCGATTGAATGTGCGGCCTGCGCTGATCGGCTGGTATGCGCTGTCAGCGCTGGTCGTGGCTGGATATGCGCTCTCGCGGTGGCTGGTGTGGTCGCAGGACACTTCGCCATTCGTGGCGCAGCTAGACGTGATTGGCTTTCGCGGTTCGACCGTCAGCATTGGCCTGGGCGTGATATTGATGATCGTCCGATTGGTGACGGCTTTTGCCCGGGAACGATCATCACCGCGTGTGCGGCGGCAGTTGATGATCGTGCTGATCGGCCTGACGTTTACCACGTTGGTTACGGCTATTGCGGTGTATGCCGCCTTGGGCGGCGTCACCGATTATTTTTCGACGGGCTTGGATCTGCGCTATCTGTATCTGGTATTGCCACTGGCGATTGCTTACACCATCGTGCGCTATCAGACGTTTCGCAGCGAGCCATCGCCGTTGTTCGTCGCGGTCGTCATCCTGATCAGCAGCGCGATGCTGGCAAGCGTTGGCGATTGGCTGGCACGGCTATTGGAGCCGCAGCTGCCACATTCGATGTTCACGCCGATCTTCTTCGTCGCGCTGATTGCCGGCGGGTTCTGGAGCAGTCAGGGACTATTCCAACGGGCGCTGCGGCGCGTATTTCAC
>JADGQE010000079.1 GCA_017882055.1 Thermoflexales bacterium | reverse complement strand
CGTTGATGGGGAGCACGCGATGCACCGGCGGCTGCTGCTGAAGCGACTGGCGATAGGTTTGCCGGTAATAGTCTTCAAACAATTGCGCCAGCTCGGCATCGATGCGGCCCGCTTGCATTTCATAGATTCCCACCACGAACGGCAGCAGTCCGTAACCCAATCCGCCCGTGGGCGCTCGCCCGGCTGCGATGAGGCCTCGATTGACCATGCTCTTGAGTTGCAGGCGCAAGGCTTGTGGTTCGCCGCCCACCCGTGCCGCAATTTCCGTCGGTGTCTCCAAGGCCAGACGCAGCTGCGCGGCCAGTGCAGCTTCTTCGAGTGTGAACAATTTAGCCAGCAGACGCAGTTCCGCACCATCGGCCGCGGGCGGAAAGCCATTGGGTAATTCGTTCAGACGCGCGGCCAATTGACGGTAAGGCGAATCGACCAGCTTTTCTCGATCGCCTTTGAGATCAACTTCCAATCTATTGTCTTGCATGCAGTCTCCGTCCATCCTTCACATTTCAATCCGCTAGAGTGATGCGCTGGCTAAGGTCGATTAAAATACTGTCTACGGAAAGCGAGCACTGCCACGCCCAGCGCACCCACGGCAAAAAACACGAGCGTGTTCGTCGGCTCCGGAATGATGCGAATCGGACTGACAATCCCGAGCGAACTCAACTGGATGGCCGAATAAATCCGCGCCACCAGCAGGATGAACCACACAACCATGGCGCCCGACAAGCTAGTCCTGCGTCCCAGCAAGGCCGCCGCCAACAAGAGCGGCCACAACCCAAACAGGACATCGGCCACAATGCCAAGCCCATCAGAAACAGACATCGTCGGAGTCATGTGTTTGTCCCGATTACGCCCGACTGTTACGCTAGATTCTGCGCAGCACGCAGTAACTCTCGAAACGAAAAAACTGCCTGAGATGTGGTAAACTATTTCGGCTGCGGGCCTGCTGCAACACACATCAACGCTGGGCGTTCTTGTTGCTGGCAGAGTATAGCATCGTTTCAATTACGCTGAAAGGTATGCGGATGAACACGACCCTCACGAAGATTATGCGGCGGATCAAAGAACAATCAATCCAGGTGCGCCTGCTCGCAGTCGGTTGCGTCGTGCTGGGTATCGCCGGCGTGGCTGGCGGGGATTGGACGTTGGGCATCGTCAGCGTAGTTGCGGGAGTGCTAGCCTTGATCTGGAAATGACAGCCCCTGTTACACATACGCCGCTGTCTCGCAGTCGTTTAACCCCGGTCGAACGCAGCAAGCGCAGGACTCAACGCCAGAACGATCGAAGCCCCAGGCAGTCCGTTGAGGCCATGATCGAGCGACGACGACCGCTATGACCTGGCGTCGCGGCCAGACCGGCGTCTTAGATAGATTTGCCAAACAACGGCCTACCGCTAATGTGCAAATTGCCGGTTGACAGTGGGTCTGTCCTGTGTTAAATTACGTACAGTTTAGCGCCACGGAAATTGATGATGCTTTTCAACGACAATCTCTTTAGCCCCCGTTCTAAGCGTGAGTTCCCGTCTACCCATTGGGGTAAGGTCGGCTATTCGCGCCTGGGGTAATCAGATTGGTCAGTTAGCCCGCGCAAGTTTCAAAAGCCCTCCGACACCCGGAGGGTTTTTATTTTTGACACTTGCAGGCCATACCCCCGGCATGCCGGGGTGAGCCGTGCAGTGCAGGTGTTGCTGATCGTTGACAAGTGTTGCCGATTTGCTCGGTAAATCAAACATCAGAAATCATAGATCAAAAATTCATGTGGAGGAAGTCATGTCAAAGCCCAGCGTCAAGAAAGTCGTCCTAGCCTACTCAGGCGGCCTCGATACGTCCGTCATCGTACCGTGGCTGCGTGAGAATTATGACTGCGAAGTGGTCTGCTTCTGCGCCGACATCGGCCAGGGCGAAGAGATGTCGGGGCTGCCGGCCAAAGCCACGGCCAGCGGCGCGAGCAAGTGCATCATCAAAGACTTGCGCGACGAGTTCGCGCGTGAGTATCTGTTTCCGCTGCTGCGTTCGAGTGCCGTGTACGAGCGCAAGTATTTGCTGGGAACTTCGGTGGCCCGACCGTTGATCGCCAGGCACCAGGTCATGGTGGCGCAGGCCGAAGGCGCCGACGCGGTAGCGCATGGCTGCACCGGCAAGGGCAATGATCAAGTCCGATTCGAATTAACCTTCACGGCGCTCGATCCCCGCTTGAAAGTGATCGCACCGTGGCGGGAATGGACGATTCGATCGCGACAGGATGCGCTGGAATACGCCCGCGCACACAACGTGCCGGTCACTGCCACTGAGAAATCGATCTACAGCCGCGATCGAAATCTGTGGCATCTATCGCACGAAGGCGGCCTGCTGGAAGATCCGTGGCTCGAACCCGAAGAGAGCATGTTCCAGCTCAGCGTCTCGCCGGAAAGCGCGCCCGATCAACCGCAGATCGTCGAGCTCGAATTTGAGAAAGGCTATCCTGTCAAAGTCGATGGACAGGCGCTGGCCCCCGCTCAACTCATCGAGACCCTGAATGTCATCGGCGGCAAGCACGGGGTTGGCCGGGTCGATCTGGTCGAGAACCGCCTGGTCGGCATGAAGTCACACGGCGTGTACGAAACCCCCGGCGGCACCATCCTCGTCGCGGCGCACCGCGAACTCGAATCGATCACGATCGATCGCGATATGCTGCATTACAAAGACCTCATCGCCCAGCGCTACGCCGAGATCGTTTACAACGGCCAATGGTTCACGCCGCTCCGCGAAGGGCTTGACGCGTTTATCGAATACTCCCAGACGCACGTCACCGGTTCCGTGCGCGTAAAACTGTACAAGGGCAATGCCAGCCCGATTGGCCGGCGCAGCCCCTACAGCCTGTATCGCGAAGACTTTGCGACGTTCGGCCAGGAAGATGTCTACGATCAAAGCGACGCCCAGGGTTTCATCACACTCTATGGACTGCCGATGAAAGTGCGTGCGATGATGGACGTTTCCGAAGGCGGCCGCTCGCGCTACGCCGAGCCGGACTATTCTGCGTTCAAACGAGACTAAGAGATTGTTGATTGCTGATTTTAGATTTTGGATTGAAAACGGAAATCAGAAATCCAAAATCGGAAATCCAAAATGAAATTGTGGGGCGGACGTTTTTCTCAGAATCTCAACGATCTGGCAGCGGAGTTCAACAACTCGCTGCCGTTCGACTATCGTTTGGCCGAAGCCGACGTGCACGGATCGATCGCGTGGGCGCAGGCTCTGGCGCGGGCGAAGGTCATCACGGCCGACGAGGCTCAGCAAATCGTCCGTGGGTTGCGGCAAATCCTTGGCGACGTTCAATCAGGCCAGTTCAACTACGCCACAACGGATGAAGACATTCACACAGCGGTCGAACGGCGACTGAATGAAATCAGCGGGCCAGTAGCCGGCAAGCTGCACACCGGTCGCAGCCGCAATGATCAAGTTGCCACTGATTTTCGATTGTGGCTATTAAAGACAATCGATCAGATCGACGAGCAGCTGCATGGTCTACAAACGGCCTTCGCGCATCGCGCCGAAGTTGATTGGGGCAGCCTGCTGCCCGGCTACACCCACTTTCAACGCGCCCAGCCGATCTTGCTCAGTCACTGGTGGCTGTCACACTTCTGGCCGCTGGTGCGTGATCGAGAACGGCTGGCGCAACTTCGAGGCCGCACAAGTGTTATGCCTCTTGGCGCAGGTGCGTTAGCAGGCACGCCCTTCGCGATCGATCGTGAGGCGCTTGCCCGCGATCTAGGCTTCACCGCCGTTTCACCCAACAGCCTCGACGCGGTGTCTGATCGCGACTTCGCCGCCGAGTTCCTGTTCGCCGCAGCACTGATCGCGGTTCACCTGTCGCGCGTTTCGGAAGCATTGATTCTATACTCAACTGCCGAGTTCGGCTTCGTCGAGTTAGCCGATGCGTTTTCGACCGGCTCGAGTCTAATGCCACAGAAGAAGAATCCGGACACGCTCGAATTAACACGTGGCAAAACGGGCACACTGATCGGTCACTTGACCGGGCTGTTGGCCACGCTTAAGGGTTTGCCATCGGCCTACGACAAGGACCTGCAAGAAGACAAGCCGCCCGTGTTTGATGCCGCCGAGAATCTGATGCGAATGATTCCGGTAATGACAGGCGTCATCGATTCGCTGAGCATTCACGCCGATCGCATGCAGGCGGGGCTCGATCCGAATATGCTGGCGACTGATCTGGCCGATTATCTGGTCGAGCGCGGCGTGCCGTTTCGAGAAGCGCATCGTCTTGTAGGCAAAGCCGTGCGGCACGCGATCGATCGCGGCTTGCGGCTCGATCGGCTGCCGCTCAGCGAACTACAATCGATCAGCGACGTGTTCGCTGAAGATATCGTCCAGGTGTTTGACTTTCAATCGTCGGTTGATCGACGAGCCGCAATCGGCGGTACCGGCCACCAGGCGGTTCAAGATCAGCTGCTTCAAGCAAAAGAGTATCTTAAATCACATTCTCTTACGGAGGAGAAGAACCATGAATAAATGTCCAGAATGCGACGCCGATCTCAAGCTGGAGGGCGTCGTGCAAGGTGAAATCGTCGTCTGTCCAGATTGCGGCGTCGATCTCGAAGTCACCAGTCTCAATCCGTTGACCGTGGCTCTGGCTCCGATGGAAGAAGAAGACTGGGGCGAATGACATGAAAATTGGAATATTACTCTCGCGGGTGCGTGTCGAAGAGAAGTGGCTCTTCGAGGCGCTGGACAAGCGCGGCGTGGCTTACGACCGCATCGACGATCGCGAAGCAGTCTTCGACATCGATCAGCCGGAGCCGTGGATTCAATACGACGCCGTTCTCGAGCGCAGCATCTCGTTCGCGCGCGGCCTGTATGCCACCCAGATCCTTAATGCCTGGGGCATCCCGACGGTCAATCGGTCCGACGTGGCCGCCATCTGTGGCGACAAGCTAACGACGACTTTGATGCTGCAGCGCGCCAATGTGCCACAGCCGCGCGTCAAGGTGGCCTTCACACCCGAAGCGGCGCTGGAGGCGATCGAGCAGATAGGCTATCCGGTCGTGCTCAAGCCCGTCGTCGGTTCGTGGGGACGGCTGCTGTCTAAGATCAACGATCGGGAAGCCGCTGAAGCGATCCTCGAACACAAAGAAACGCTCGGCTCGTATCAGCATTCGATCTTCTACATTCAAGAGTACATTGCCAAACCGGGCCGCGACATTCGCGCCTTCGTCGTAGGCGATCGAACCGTGTGTGCGATCTATCGCACTTCGCCACACTGGATCACCAATACGGCCCGCGGCGGTCAAGGCGTCGTCTGCCCGGTAACGCCCGCGCTCAACGATATCTGTATCGCCGCGGCAAAAGCGGTTGGCGATGGCGTGCTGGCGATCGATATCATGGAAGATCCGCAGCGCGGTTATCTCGTCAACGAAGTCAATCACACGATGGAATTCCACACGACCGTGCCCACCACCGGCGTCGACATTCCGGGCATGATTATTGACTATACGATTGACGTTGCAAAAAAAAGCGTCTTCCGTCGCACGCTCCCGCTCACAGTCAACCTGCCGCACTTCATTGAAAGCGGCGACGGATTAACGACACGATGAAAGTATCCATCGTAGGTGCGTCCGGTTACACCGGCGGTGAACTGTTACGAATCTTGCTGTTCCATCCGCAAGTCGAAATCGCCCAGGCGACATCCGAGAGCCACATCGGCGAGTACGTTTATCAGCAGCATCCCAATCTGCGAAAACGCACTCAACTGCAATTCACCAGCCGCGCGATGCTGCAAGCCTGTGACGTGTTGTTCCTCGCCCTGCCCCATGGCGAAGCCCAAAAGCACATTGACCACTACCTCAGCCTCGCCCCCAAGATTGTTGACCTGTCCGCCGACTTCCGTTTGAAAGATCCCGCTTTTTACAAAAAATGGTATCACGCCGATCACGCCGCACCGCAACACCTTGGATCGTTCGTGTACGGTCTACCGGAAGTTCAGCGCACGGCGATGCAGACGGCGACGCGCATCAGCGGCGTGGGCTGCAATGCGACGGCCTCGATCCTCGCGTTGCTGCCGCTGGTTAAAGCCAACCTGATCGATCTGGACAAGCCGATCATCGTCGATCTAAAAACTGGATCGTCGGAAGGCGGCGCGTCGGTCAATCCCGGCTCGCACCATCCGGAGAAAAGCCATTCGGTGCGCGCCTATGCTCCGACCGGTCATCGCCACACTGCCGAAGTGATTCAGGAACTTGGCCTCAACAACGTTCATCTCAGCATGACGGCCGTCGAGTTGGTGCGCGGCGTCCTGGCGGCAGCGCACGTCTTCCTCAAATCGGGCGTGGCCGAGAAGGATCTATGGAAAGCGTATCGAGCCGCGTACAACAACGAGCCTTTCGTACGCATCGTCAAAGACAAGACCGGCATTCATCGCGTACCCGATCCCAAGATACTGAGCGGTTCGAACTACGTCGATGTCGGATTCGATCTCGATCCCGATACGGGCCGTGTCGTGTCGCTGGCAGCGATCGATAACTTGATGAAAGGCGCAGCCGGCAGCGCCGTGCAGGCGATGAATATCATGTGCGGCTTTGAAGAAACAACGGGACTGGAATTTCCCGGCTTACACCCGATTTAATTTCTGATCTCTGATTTTCGATCTCTGATTCAGGCTTTGAGATCAAAGATCAGAGTTCAAAGATCAGAGATGGAGAGATATGCTCGTTATCAAAATTGGCGGCACCAACGGCGTCAACATTGAGGCGGTGATTACCGATATCGCCGCACAAATCAAGGCCGGGCAAAAATTGATCGTCGTGCATGGCGGCTCGGGCGAGACGAATGCGATTTCGGAGCAGCTCGGCCATCCGCCGAGATTTGTCACAGCGGTGTCGGGCTTCACCAGCCGCTACACCGATCGCCAGACACTCGAAATCTTTGCGATGGTGACCTCGGGCAAGATCAATACAATCCTGGTCGAGAAATTACAGAGGGCCGGTGTGAATGCGCTCGGCCTATCCGGTGTCGATGGCCGGTTGATCGTGGCGAAGCGCAAGGACTCGATCCGCATCGTCGAAAATGGCAAGCAGCGTATCCTGCACGACGATTACACCGGCAAGATCGAAACTGTGAACGACAGCTTACTCCAACTGTTAATGAATGCCGGTTACGTGCCGGTGATTGCGCCGCTGGCGATTTCGCCGGAAGGTGATGCACTCAACGTCGATGCCGATCGGGCTGCGGCGATGGTGGCCGGCGCAGTGAAGGCTGAGCAGCTAATTATCCTCTCGAATGTGCCGGGCCTTATGCGTAACTTCCCTGACGAAAGCACGGTGATTCCGCACATCGACAAGGCCGGGGTCGAGCAATCGCTCGAATTCGCCGAAGGGCGCATGAAAAAAAAGGTACTGGGCGCAAGTGAAGCGCTGCAGCTGGGCGTGGGTCAAGTGATATTTGCGGATGGACGAATTGAGTCGCCGGTGACTCATGCGTTGGCGGGCAAGGGAACAGTGATCTCGTAGATGAAAACTGCTATTAGACCATTCACGTTGTCAGATAAAGAGGCGGTCGTCGAGGTGTGGCGCACGTGCGGGTTGACCCACCCCAACAACGATCCCCACAAGGACATTGCCCGGAAGATGAAGGTCGATCCCGAAATGTTCCTCGTGTGCGAATTAGATGGCAAAATCATAGGCACAGTCATGGTTGGCTACGAGGGACATCGTGGCTGGATCAATTATCTGGGCGTCTTACCGGGGTATCAAGGCCAAGGATTAGGGCGCGAGTTGATGGACCGGGCGGAAGCGATGCTTGTTGAGCGCGGCTGCGCGAAAATCAATCTGCAAATCCGGGCAACCAATACTAGGGTGATCCAGTTCTATGAGGGGATCGGCTTCAAAGTTGACGAAGTCGTGAGCATGGGCAAGAGATTGGAAACAGAGAATGTGAGTCATAAATTATGAGCATTCAAGAACTTGAATCCCAATTTACTTCCGGAGTTTACACCAAGCGACCGATCGCCATCGTGCGCGGCAGAGGCGCGCGGTTGTGGGACAGCGACGAGAATGAATACATCGACTGCGTCGGCGGGCAAGGCGCAGCAAATCTCGGTCACGCCAACCCCGCCATCGTCGAGGCGATCACGGCGCAAGCCAAGACACTGATCAGCTGCCCGGAGATGTTCTACAACGATCGACGCGCCGAGTTGGAGGCCAAATTGATCAGCCTCGCGCCGCCGGGCATGACGCGCGTATTTCTGTCCAACTCCGGCACAGAAGCAGTCGAAGCCGCGTTGAAGTTCGCACGTCTTGCGACCAAGCGTACTGAGATCGTAGCCGCAATGCGCGGCTTTCATGGCCGCACCTTCGGCGCACTCTCGGCCACCTGGGAAAAGAAATACCGCGAGCCCTTTGAGCCGCTCGTGCCCGGCTTCAGTCACATTTCTTACAACGATATAGCCGCGCTCGACGAAGCGATCGATCACAAGACCGCCGCGGTGATCCTCGAAGTCGTGCAAGGCGAAGGCGGTGTACGACCCGGCACGCCCGAATTCTTAGGCAAGGCACAGGAACTATGTCGGGAACGCGGCGCATTGCTGATCCTCGATGAAATCCAGACCGGCTTTGGCCGCACCGGTAAGATGTTTGCCTGTGAACATTACAACCTTGAACCGGATCTCATGTGCCTGGCCAAATCGATCGCGGGTGGGCTGCCGATGGGCGCTACACTGATCAATTCCCGGATCGGTGAGTTACCGTCGCAGGTGCATGGCTCGACGTTTGGCGGCAATCCCCTGGCGTGCGCGGCTTCACTGGCGGCCATCGATTATTTGCAATCGCACCACCTGCCTGAGCACGCCGCCGAGTTAGGCGCATGGTTTCTGAATGAACTGCGCCAGATCGAATCACCGCTCATTCGAGAAGTACGCGGGCTGGGGCTGATGGTCGGCATTGAACTCAAGCAAAAAGTCACGCCTTATTTGCAGGCCCTGATGGCGCGCGGCGTGCTCGCCCTGCCTGCCGGCCTGACGGTGATGCGCTTCCTGCCGCCACTCGTGATTGAGCAAAGCGATCTGGAGAAAGTGGTTCAAGCCGTCGGTGAAGTACTGAGCCACGAAGTCAATTGATGATTGCTGATTGCGGATTGTTGACCATTGGTTAACAGGGCAATCCGCAATCTAAAATCAGCAATCGAAAATCGGAAATCCAAAATGACCGAGCCTCCCCGTTTCAGCCAGTACCAACCGCGCGCGCTGGAGATCATCGACACCACGCTGCGCGACGGGCAGCAGACTTCGCTGCTGCACGATCACTACAAGTATTTCTTCACGCGCACCGACAAGGAAGAAATCGTCCGGGCGCTGATCATTTACGGTGTGAAGTTCATCGAGCTGTTCGCGCCGCTGGTCAGCCCGCAGGAACGCGATGACTGGGCAGCACTGCGCGAAGTGCGTGATAGTCTCATCACGCAAAAAGGTTACACGTTTCTCCTCGCGCACGTGCGCTGTCATCCCCGCGACGTCGAAAGCGCCGTCGAAGCCGGCGCCGACGGACTAAACTTCTACATCGGCACCTCCAACGAATCACGCAGCTTCAATCACGGCAACGATCTCGATACGATCATGCGGAAAGCCGCCACGTTGCTGGATGAAGTGCGGCGCAACTATCCACATTTGATCCTGCGCTTCAGCGGCGAAGATGCGTTTCGCACGCGCGAGGATGATCTCTGCCGCGTCTATGACGTCGTCGCGCCCTACGTTGATCGGTTGGGCACGCCTGATACGGTCGGTGTAGCCACGCCGCTGAGCGTCGCGCGGCGAATTGATGTGCTCCGTCAGCGCTATCCGACGATCGATCTGGAGGGCCACTTCCACGACGATCGCGGCTTTGCGCTATACAACACGCTTGAAGCGGTTCGGCACGGCATGCGTTACATCAACACCACCCTGCTCGGCATTGCCGAACGATCGGGCATTACCAGCATGACGGCGCTGCTGTTCAATCTATATATCGATCGCGAGTTCGACAAACTTGAAGGCTATCACCTGCGTGGCTCGTATCCTATCAACGTGCTGGCTGCTGACAAACTCAAAATGCTCGTGCCGCCGAAAGAGCCGGTCAGCTTGACGAATCGCACCCATACGGCGGGCGTACACCAAAACGCCGTGTTGAATGACGCTTCAACTTACGAAGCGCATCCGCTCGATCTGTTCGGCGTGAATGAAACCGAAATTCTACTTGGCCCACTCTCCGGCTGGAACATCATTCACTATTTTCTCAAAGAGATTCGCTACTACCCGATCGAAGAAGCGACCGCCAAAGAGATTGCGACGGTCTTCAAAGAGCGCGTGTATCAGCTCGCGCCAGACATCTCGCCGGAACAGGTGCTGATCGACATCGCCGAGCAGCAATTCGGCCTGGCACGGCTCGAGCTGCCGAAAGCCGTCACGCCGATCGTGCAGCGGCTCGATTCAACCGCCACAACTCGTCCACCCGCCTCGAATGGCGTGACCCTGCCCAGGCATTCGGTGGAGATATTCTGATGGATTACACCTTCGCCGAAAAAGCACTGGCGCGTGCAGCCGGCTTGTCGCACGCCGTAGCCGGACAAGTAGTAGATGCCAAACCTGAT
Organism: Thermoflexales bacterium; assembly: GCA_017882055.1. Taxonomy (GTDB): domain Bacteria; phylum Chloroflexota; class Anaerolineae; order Fen-1058; family Fen-1058; genus JADGQE01. The sequence goes on along the minus strand of JADGQE010000079.1, from coordinate 1,297 downwards.
GTGGCTTTGTCGCACGATAACACCGCAGCGATCGCCCGCATCTTCCGCGCGATCGGACTCGAGCGAGTGGCCATTCCCGATCGAATGTGCGTCACGCTCGATCATGCCGTCCCGGCACCGACGCCGAAGCACGCGCAAAATCACGCTGAAGTGCGCGCCTTCGTTGCCGAGCAAGGCATCACGAATTTCTTCGAAGTCGGCCGCGGCATTTGCCATCAAGTCTTGAGCGAAGAAGCGCTGGTCCTGCCCGGTCAATTGATCCTGGGCGCGGATAGCCACACGCCCCATTACGGCTGGCTGGGGGCATTCGGCACGGGCGTGGGCCGCACGGAAATGGCCGCGATCTGGGCCACCGGCGAATTGTGGCTGCGTGTGCCTGAGACGATGAAAGTCGTCGTCAAAGGCGAACTTGGACGCGGTGTGACTTCAAAGGATCTGTGCCTGCATTTGATCGGGCAGCTCGGCGCCGACGGCGGCCTGTATCAATCGATCGAGTTTTCAGGCGACGGCATCGAGCGCATGTCACTCGCCAGTCGAATGGTGATCCCGAACATGATGGCTGAATTCGGCGCGAAGAACGCCTATCTGCCGCCCGATGAAGCGGTGATTGATTTCCTTGCCGAGCGACGTGCAAAGCGATTGAATGCAGAATCCAGAATTCAGAAGCTAGAATCAAAAATCAGCGATCAAAAATCAGAGATCAAAGATTTAGCGTTGTATCCCGATGCCGATGCCGTTTACGCCTCAACGCACGTCATTGATGCCGCCTCGATCGAATTAAAGATCGCATGTCCGCACACAGTCGATAACGTGCGACCGCTGCGCGAAGTTCGCGGCACCAGAGTGGATCAAGCCTTCATCGGCACCTGCACCAACGGCCGATTGGAAGATCTCAAAGCCGCGGCCGAGATCGTGCAAGGGAAACGTGTGGCACATGGAACACGTTTGCTTGTCATTCCAGCTTCGTCGCAAGTTTACGCGGACGCCATGCAGGCCGGTTACATTCAAACGCTGCTTGAGGCTGGAGCCGTGATCGGTACGCCGGGCTGCGGGCCGTGCATGGGCAATCACATGGGCGTCCTCGCGCCAGGCGAAGTCTGTATCTCGTCGGCAAACCGCAACTTCAAAGGCCGCATGGGCCAACCCGACGCGGAGATTTATCTGGCGAGTCCCGCCATCGTAGCCGCCAGCGCCATCGCCGGCGTGATTGCTGATCCGAGGGAGATAGCCCAATGACACGCAGCGACGAAGTTTGGAAATCCGAAGCGTTGGCTCAGACGTTTTTGCAGGGTGTTCG
>JADGQE010000078.1 GCA_017882055.1 Thermoflexales bacterium | reverse complement strand
TCGGTGCCCTGCATCAACAGCGCCACTTGTTCGTCAATCGATAACATCTACGAGTTCCTTCCTGTGTTGTTGGTCGGCTGATTTGCTATAAATCAAGGTGGATTCTCAATGCTCCGTCGACAGCCGCGATCGATTCCTGATCAATATGTCCGGCTTTTCGATTCAGGCGCGACCGGTCAATGGTTCGGACCTGAAAGGCCAGCGCGACTGAATCTTGCGGCAGACCGGACTGCGCTGACGGGATGAGAACTGTAAATAGAAAGCGACTGGCCCGGAGATTGGAGGTAAGTGGAACAACGGTAACCGTCGGAATGAATTTGTTTGCCTGGTTATTCTGCACGATCAAAACCGGGCGAACGCCAGCCTGCTCTGCGCCAATCGTTGGATTCAATGACGCGAAGAAGATGTCGCCCCGTTGAATGTCCATGGATCATTGATCCAGCGATTTCTCAAATCCAGTCAGGGCCTCATTCTCCGCGGCCAGCCATTGCTCGGCGTCCAGATCACTCGCCAGTTCGTTCCACATTTGACCCAGAGTTTGGTACTCTTGTTCCAGTCGTTCGCGCAGCCGGTGTTCCTGATGAGTTTGCCGATAAAGTGTGATAGCCTCGTTGACGATACTTTCGACCGAGGTGTGTTTTTCGGAGGCAATAGCCTCGAGTTCGGGATCGATCGTCACGGTGAGCGTCCTAGGCATCTTGCCTTCCTCCATTCCCTGGCGCAATCTCCTGAGCAGCTATTATAACATACCGCATTGACAGTTGCAGCTCGATCAGATACAATCTTGCCCCGCCCTGGCTGATGGCGTTTTGATCCATCAGCCTTTTGTATAGTATACTATTTTGGAGATTAGAAATTAGAGATTGGAAGTTGAACGTTGGAGGATTGAGATGCTATCGGGCAGCCGGCCCCCAATATCCAACTTCTAACATCCAGGCTCCAACATCGAGGTAAGAATGACGAAGAAGCCAGCTTCAGTCAAAGCAACTGCGAAGAAAACAACCAAGCCACCCATTAAGCAGACGTCGAAGTCGAAGGCGGCGAAACCCAAGATTACAAAAGCCAAAGCGGCTAAGCCGACGACCGGTGTCAAGACAGCCGTGGCAATGCCGCGGCCCGATCGGGTATTGAGCGCGGCTGAGATCCGCCAGCAATTCCTGGATTTCTTCAAAGCGCGCGGCCATACCATCGTGCCAAGCATGCCGCTGATTCCCGTCGGCGATCAAACGCTGTTGTTTACCAACGCCGGCATGGTCCAGTTTAAGGATGTGTTTGCCGGACTGGACAAGCGGCCTTACACGCGCGCGGTCGATTCGCAGAAATGCATGCGCGTCGCCGGCAAGCACAATGACCTGGAGGACGTAGGCCGCGATACCTACCATCATACTTTCTTTGAGATGCTGGGGAATTGGTCGTTTGGCGATTACTATAAGAAAGAAGCGATCAGCTGGGCCTGGGAACTGCTGACCGATGTTTGGGGCCTGCCCAAAGATCGCTTGTGGGCGACGTGCTTCGAGGACGAGCAGGGCGTTGTGCCGCGCGATGACGAAGCGGCCAATTACTGGCGCGCACAGCCGGGCTTCGACCCATCGCATCTGCTGTTCTTTGGGCGCAAAGACAACTTCTGGGAAATGGCCGAGGTCGGGCCGTGCGGCCCCGACAGCGAGATTCACTACGATCGCGGCCCCGGTTTTTGCAACAAGCAGCACGTGCCCGGTCACGTGTGCAGCGTCAACGGCGATTGCCCACGCTACCTCGAAATCTGGAACCTGGTGTTCATTCAATATCAGCGCACGTCCCCGACCGAACTGCATCCGCTGCCGGCCAGGCACGTTGATACCGGTATGGGCTTCGACCGGGTTGTGTCGATCCTGCAAGGCGTCGATTCAAACTACAAGACGGATCTGTTCAGGCCGTTGATTCATCGCACGCAGGAATTGGCCGGTCACACCGATGCGGAAGTTGAAGAAAACCTGATGGCTTACCGGGTGATCGCCGATCACAGCCGGGCGGTGGCGTTCCTCATTGCCGACGGCGCATTGCCGGGCAACGTGGGACGCAATTACGTGCTGCGCATGATCCTGCGGCGCGCGGCGCGCTTCGGGCGCAAGATCGGTTTCGATGGGCCGTTCCTGGCCGAGATTGCCGACGTGGTGATCGAGCGAATGGGCGAGCACTATCGCGAACTGCGCGATCGGCGCGAGCACATCCTGTATACGATCACGGACGAGGAAAAGCGTTTCCATCGCACACTCGATCTGGGCTTGTCCAAACTCGACGCTTTGCTGGCGGAAGCCAGGGATAAAGTCATTCCCGGCGCGGAAGCGTTTAAGTTGTATGACACCTTTGGCCTGCCGGTCGAGATCACCAAAGACATCGCGTTGGAACGCGGTTACACGGTGGATGAAGTTGGCTATCAAAAAGTGATGGCCGAACAGCGCGAGAAGGCGCGGGCGGCCGAGAAATTCGAGGCCGATCATGAAGCGTTGGCGATTTATCAAGTCGTGAAGCAAGGCTTGATCGCGCGCGGCGTGATCGATGATCAAGGCGTGGAGCACGATCCTTATACTGCGCCCGAAATGGAAACGAAGGTGATCGGCCTGATCGTCAACGGCCAATCCGTTGAGCATGCGAAAGTGGGCGATCCGGTTGAGATGGTTCTAGCCTCCACGCCGTTCTATGTCGAATCGGGCGGCCAGATCAGCGATACCGGCATCATCGCGCAGTATTCGGATCTGGGCGGCGATCCGATGTGGGAGATTGAGGTGACCGACACGCGGCGTGTGTTGCCGGGTCTGATCGTTCATGTGGGTAAGGTCACAGCCGGCAAGCCGAAAGTCGACGATGAATGTTGGGCGCTGGTCGATTACGATCGGCGCTGGGACATCATGCGCAATCACACCGCGACGCATTTGCTGCAGGCGCAGCTGCGTTACGTGTTGGGACAGCATGTGCAGCAAGCCGGATCGCTGGTCGCGCCCGATCGATTCCGTTTCGACTTCACGCACGGCTCGATGTTGACGCAGGAAGAGATCGACATCATCAGTGACAACGTCAACAACTTGATCCTGGCGAACTATCCGGTGATGACGCTGCACAAGAATTACAAAGATGCCGTGGCCGATGGCGCGATGGCGCTGTTCGGCGAGAAATATGGCGACGTGGTGCGCGTGGTGCGAACCGGCTGGCCGGATGAAAAGCCAATCAGCATGGAACTGTGCGGCGGCACGCACGTCAATCAGACGGCTGAGATTGGCTCGTTTGTGATTTTATCGGAGGGCAGCGTCGGCGCAGGCATGCGGCGCATCGAAGGGGTGACGGGGCACGGCGCGCAGGAGTTCATTCAATCGCGCCTGAAGAAACTGACCAACGTGGCGGCGTATCTCAAAGCCGCGCCGGAAGAAGTCGATCGCAAAGTGCTGGAAGTGATCGAGCAGGCGCAGGCCGTCGAAAAAGAACTGGTCAAGGTCAGGCGTGAATCGGCCAGGCGCGAATTTGAGTCGATGATCAATCAAGTTGAGCAAGTGAACGGCGTGGCCGTGCTGGCGTTGAAAGTCAAGGCGTTTGATGTGGATATGCTGCGTGAGATGAGCGATTGGGCGCGGGCCAGGTTGGGTTCAGCCGTGGTCGCGCTCGGCGCGGAGTTTGACGGCAAGCCGAGTTTGCTGGTGGCGGTTACGCCGGATCTGGTGGAACGCGGCCTCGACGCAGGCAAGATCGTGCGCACGGCGGCACAGCAGATCGGCGGCGGCGGCGGTGGTCGCCCGACGTTGGCACAGGCGGGCGGCAAGGATGCGAGTCGGTTGCCAGAGGCGCTGGCTTCGGTGAAGCAGCTTGTAACAGACGCTACTCAGGCCGGTTAAGCGCAGTCGGCTGTAAATGATGGTTACCATGTATTCTTCACACAGCAAGTTTTGGAATGGAGACGAGCAGCGGGCCGTTAGATGCTTGGTCTTATCTGCTGACTTATTCCTCCGGCGGAATTGTCTGCGCGATCTGCCATAGCCGTCGATACTCCGCGCGCACGCTTTCGTCGAGTTGATCGGCCAGTTCAAGCGGTAACTTCAAGCGCACGATCAATTCTTGCACATCGACGATGTCCTTCAAGCGATGCGGAGCGGTCAGGCCGGATGCCAGCTTGAGTTCAATCAGTTTTTCGAGCGTGATGAGCCACAACCCTTCGCGCTGAAAACGGGCCTGGGACGGATTGGGAAACGCTACCGGTTTTGGCCTGCCGTCGCCGGGGTATTCGCCAGCGGTGATGATTTCGATTCGGACGCCGGTGTGAGCGTCACGGAAAACTTTGGTCGCACCGGGAAACGCAGGCAAGTAACCGCGCCCGACGAACCGCTCGCGAAAGATTTGCAGCGCTTCGGGCGTCATCAAAATATCTATGTCTTCGGTGAAGCGACGATAACCATGCGCGACCAGCGCCATGCCGCCGATCAAGGCGTAGTCCAACTGGTTCTCATTTAATTCAGCGATCAGACGGCGCAGGGTTTCGTAAACGTCGCCCTCTTTCATGAAGAACCGGCTCCCTTCTCTGAGCGTGTGCCAGAGCGTATTTGAAGTGGGTGGATACGTCGTAGCAGGCATGCTTTGATTATACACCCGCAAACGCGGCTTAGTTGCACGATTCACTCTTGATGGTAAAATAGTCGCACTCTCTGATCGGGGCGACCGCAGCACAAGGGTCGCCCCTTCCAATGCTCATGGAACAGATCATCGAACTGGATGAACACGACGACATCCACAGCATCCGCGATCGGCTGATGATGGCCCAATCGCCGCGCGTGCTGCTGGTCGCGCCGTGGGATTCGCCGGTGCTGCGTAAGCCGGTCGATTTGCAGATGGTCCAGCGTTTCGCCGAAACGAATAAGATCGAAGTCGGCCTCGTTTCGACCGAATCCGATATCCGCGCGGCGGCGCGCGAAGTTGGCCTGCCGGTGTTCCGATCGATCGAAGCGGCCCAACGCAAAACGCGGTGGCATAAGCCCCTTGACGAGGAAGACGAATACAGTCCGTGGAAGCCCCCTGAGCGCCGCAAGCGCGAAGCGCAGCGGGCCGCCGTCGAGCGCAACCAATCGGATGTGCAGGCTCGCAAACGTCATCCCGCCTGGCGGCTTTTAAAGGTTGGGGTGTTTATCAGCGTGATTTTTGCGTTGACCGTGACGGCCCTGGCGATCATTCCCCGCGCCCAGATCACGCTTATTCCGCGCTCGACACAGATCATTGTGACCATTGACGTGATTGCCGATCCGGATGTGCAGGCCGTCGATCGGGTCACCGGCCATGTCCCGGGCACCGAGATGAAAACGATCGTGCGCGATCAAGTGACGATTCCGACGACGGGCAAGAAGGGCATCTCGGAGTCACGTGCCACGGGCAAAGTGATCTTCGTCAATCAACTCAACACGCCGGTGCGCATCAGTCAGGGCACGGCGGTGCGAACTTCGGCCACCAGCCAGGCGACTCGCTTCATCCTGACCTCCGATGTCGATTTGCCGGGCGGTATCGGTTCTCAGGCCGAGGGCACGGTTGAGGCGGTCGAACCGGGCGGAACCGGGAATGTGCCGGCTAATTTCATCAACGAAATCGAAGGCGTGGCGGCGCTCGCGGCCAGGGTCAATAACCCTGATCCCCTGGGCGGCGGGGGTGACAAGGAAGTTCAATCCGTTGATCCCGCCGATCGGACTACGGCTCGCGATCAATTGACGAAGATTCTGCGTGAGGATGCGCTGAAGCAGCTGGAAACCATACTCGGCGAGGGTGAGTTTGTCATTCCCCAATCCTTGACGGGCAACATTCTGGAAGAAACCTTCGATCACGAAGTGACCGAGCAGGCCGATCAGTTGACGCTGGTCATGCGTGTGCAATATACGGCGGTGAAAGTCGCCAGCGAAGATGCCAACAACCTGGTCTTTGCCGCCATGCAAAGTCAGACACCGCCCAGCTTTGTGTTGATCCCGCAGGGCTTGAGTTTCCAGCGCGGCGGCTCGCAGACTGTGCCCAATTCCGATAAACTTTTTCAGTTCCAGATGCAAGGCGTGGGTTACGCGGCGGCTGATCTGGATATTGGCCGGGCGACGCGCCAGATTACGGGTAAGCCGATCGCCACGGCGCGCGATCTATTGAAGGAATCGCTGCCGCTTAAACGCGATCCGGTCATCCGCATTTATCCCGATTGGTTTCCGTGGATTCCGTGGCTGAGCTTCCGTATCAACACGGAAGTGATCCCGCAGGGGTAAGGCAGAATTCAGAATGCCGAATGAACCGCTGAGAGCGCGGAGTACACAGCGAGTTTGTTTTGAAAAACTCAGCGGTAATATGAATTGTCTTTGATGCACAGAATCCTTGGCTTAGACGTTGGCGAAAAGCGGATCGGGGTCGCGCTGGGCGATGAATCACACACACTGGCGCATCCGCTTTCAACGTTGAAACGCGCTTCGAAAAAAGAAGATTTCGCGCGGCTGGCGGCGCTGTGCGGTGAACACCAGATCGAAAAGATCGTCTGCGGATTGCCCAGGACACTGCGCAACGAAGAAGGTCCGCAGGCTCGCCGCGTGCGCCGTTATGCCGAAGAGTTGTCAGCGGCTATCCTCGTACCGATCGAATTCTGGGACGAGCGATTCTCGTCGATCGATGCAGAGGAACGCCTGGCCGCTGCCAGTCGCAAGCCGCGCGACAAAGGCGCGATCGATGCCGCCGCGGCGGCGATCATTTTGCAGGAATACCTGGATTCAATGACCAATGACCAATAAACGATCACTCATTGACCCGTTGCCCAATTCCCAGTTGACCGGTTGACTCTCTTTATGAAAAAACGCACTCGTCGACTTATCTTCTTTCTCTTTACGGTGGTGTTTATCTGCGGCGCGATGGTGGCCGTGGTTGCGCTGGCGTTCGGTCGCGGCGGCAATCTCGGCGGCGGCATTCAACTCGCTGCGCCCAAAGACTTGCAAGGTTTGGCCTTGTCGGTCTACCTCAATTTCCGCGCGAGTGATCTGACAACGCCCGCCAGCACAAACACGGATCCGATCACGTTTACCATCGAGCCGGGCGAAGGCTTGAACTCGATCGGCAACCGCTTGCAATCGGCGGAGTTAGTCAAAGACCCCGATCTCTTCAAGCGGTACTTGCAGTATAACGGACTGGACGCGGGCATCGAAGCCGGCAATTTCGTGTTGAATCAAGCCATGACCATTCCGCAGATCAGCAAGGTTTTGCAAGAAGGCAAGATCGAGGAACTCACCGTCACGATCCCCGAAGGTAAACGCATCGAAGAAGTGGCCGAGATCGTCGCGTCACAAGTGCCGATCAGCGCGACCGAGTTTTTGAAGTTGGCGCAGAACCCGATTCCGTGGAAGGCACAGTATTCGTTCTTGAATGAGCTGCCCGCCAACGCCACTTTGGAAGGCTATCTGTTCCCCGATACCTATCGCCTGCCGAAAGATAATGTCTCGGCCAAAGATTTGATCAATAAGATGTTGAGCAACTTCGACAAGAAGGTGACGCCGCAGCTGCGGGCCGACGCGCAAGCCGCGGGCCGAACGTTATGGGACATCATACGTCTGGCGTCGATCGTCGAGCGTGAGGCCGCCGTGGCCAGCGAACGACCGCGCATTGCGGGCGTGTACCTTAATCGCTTGCGAGACGGCGTGGCGCTCGACGCCGATCCGACGATTCAATATGCGCTCGGCCAGAGCCGCAGCCCGGGCAAATGGTGGTTCATCGGCTTGACGCAAGACGATTATCATTCGGTCGTGTCGCCGTACAACACCTATCTCAATCCCGGTCTGCCACCCGGCCCGATCGCCAATCCCGGCCTGTCATCGATCGAAGCGGCCATTCATCCTGAGAAACATGACTACTATTACTTCCGCGCTTCATGTGCCCAGGACGGCACGCATCGCTTTGCCAGGACGCTCGAAGAGCAAGCGGCCAACGCCTGCCCGTGAGATAGAGCGAAAGAAAGAAGGAGAGATGGAGCGAAAAGCAAGGCCGTTCACTCTGTCTCTCTTTTTATGCGTCTGGCTTTCTGTCTTCTGTTCTGCCTGTTCTGCCTCGACCGCGCCTGTGATCAAAATCGGCCTCGTCGCGCCGTTTGAAGGGCGTTATCGCTCGATAGGCTACGAGGCCATCTACGCGGCGCGTCTGGCGATCCGCGAGATCAACGCGAAAGGCGGCATCAACGGTTATCGGATCGAACTGGTGGCGCTCGACGATCGCGGCGACCGCGATAGGGCGATCGAGTCGGCGCGCAAACTCGCGATCGATCCGCAAGTGGTGGCGGTGATTGGTCACTATCGGCCCGACAGCACCGACGCGGCGATCGAGACTTATTGCACGCAGCACGTTCCGTTGGTTGCCATCGAAAGCGCGTCCCCTCTGCCTGATGTTTGCCGTGTCCCGCTGAACGTATTTGTGCTCGGTCACGCTTCGGTCGAACGTTGGCCCGCTGATCGACTGACGTTCGTGAGCAACGTCCCCAATCCCACCGAGTTGCCCGCGGCGCAAAACTTCGTGGCTGCTTACAACGCGATCCCGATCGATGGCACACGCGCAGGACCGATCGCCTTGCAAACGTATGATGCGATGTATTTATTGTTCGATGCGCTGAGTCGGGCAGGGAAGATCGATCGAACTGGTGTTGCCGCCGCCGTGGCGATCAGCAACTTCAGCAGGTTAGGGAGGCGCTACGCATTTGATCCGCAGGGGAATCTGATCGATGCGAAGGTGTACGTGTACCAGTACGGCTACGACGGACAGCCGCAACTCATCACGTTGCCGTAAGAGAACAACGACTCGGCTGATGCCGTCAGGCAAGCGAAGAATGCCTATAAATGGCTTAGGCTGTGGACGCGCCACACAACGCCCCGATGTCATTCGCCTGCCGCCCGCTGCAATGCGGCCCATCATAGGTTTCGCTATTATAAAGACGAGCCGGGCGCGTACGATACGCTGTGGCTGCTCGATGCGTTCGATCTACTGCCGCACGTTTTGCCGGACGTGACGGCGTTGAAAGGTGTTAATCAGTCGCCGCCGCATCACTGGGACGTATTTGAGCATACGGGCCGCGTCCTCGACTCACTGGAATTGATCTGCACTCGCTGGTTGGGCATCGAGCAAGCGGCTGAAGGCGCGGCCAGGCGCTTGTTCGCACTCCTCGTCCAACCCCGACGCCAATACCGCAGCCACAAATGGTTCTCACTGACACCGCTGGACGATTCGCATTGTATTCGACCACAGGCTCGATCGATACAAACAATCCCTTCTTTCAGCCGCTGGGGACGAATGGCCGCACCTGTGCCACGTGCCACTTGTTGAGCGATGGCCTGAGTATTTCCGCGCCGACGCACACCCAACAGATCTTCGGCACGACCGGCCTCGATCCGCTTTACAATCTGGTCGATGGCGCGGTCAATCCCAATATTGAATTGCGCCCCGCGCGTTTTGCCTGCCTCGAAGTCCACCCTAAGCATCTCCGTCTCTGCGACTTTCGGCGGATGACATCGGCGGCGGCTGGTGTTATACTGCCTTCAACATTGAATCTGAGGAGCGACAGCATGGACAATAAACTGTATCGCAGCATGACGGAAAAACGGGTGGCGGGTGTGTGCGGCGGCCTGGGCAAATACTTCAACCTTGATCCCACGCTCGTCCGATTGGCCTTCGTGTTTCTGGCGCTGGCAGGCGGACCGGGATTTTTGATCTATCTGATCATGTGGATCGTTCTGCCCTGCGAGCCGCTGACGACTAGCTGAACCTGTTTTTAACAACGACCTATCGTTTCCCATTCAGTAAAAATCGAAAGGATTGATGTCACCATGAGCGAACAAGAAACACCCCAGGCCGAGGCCCCGAAGTCGGAGACCAAGCGCGAAGAATTCAAAGTCACGGGCGATGTCGTTATTGCCAAACTCAAGGAGCTGCTGCACGAAGGCAACATTCGCCGCATCATCATCAAGAATGAAGAAGGCAAAACGCTGATCGAGATTCCGCTGACGCTGGGGGTCGCCGGAGCGCTGTTGGTGCCGGTCTGGGCCGCCGTCGGCGCTATCGCCGCACTGGTCGTCCACTTGACTATCGTTATCGAAAAGACTCAATAGTCTCAGTAGATCACAGTTTACAAGCAGGGGCGGCTCCCACGCCGCCGGATACGCGGGCGTTGGAGCCCGCTCTGCTCTAAAACTGTGATCTACTGGGTCTAGAGAGCTTCCCCCCATCCAAGAACGAGCCTCCGATAATGGAGGCTCGTTCTGTTTTTGTGATCGATCCCGGGTCCAATCCGCTCGATATGATCTGGATCATAGGCAATCGCGCCTGGCCCGGCTATGATTGTTTTGTGATGGAGCCAACGACGATGCAGCCGAGTTCGATTGATTTTACCCGTCCCTTCCCCGATTATATGGCTTGCCCGCAGTGTGGCGAGCCTGAAGTCGAAGTCTGGTGCTTCGATCTCAAGGCCATCTGCCACGCCTGCGGATATGAATTCTCCCATTCCCTTCCGAAGGAATGCGAGTCGACGTGCGACGCAGAGTCGCACCTGCCTCGTCACGGAAATCTTGTGACTACTCAGCCTCCTGAGCGCAGCGCCGCGCTCCTTCGACTTCGTTTCACTTCGCTCAGGATGCACGGCGCGTAGTCGACGCCTGGCGGCCCACCGATGCGAAGCGTCGGGCATGGGCAGGATGCGGGCCGAGTAGTTACGAAATCTTACAGCCAGGGAATGATCCGAACATGCTGTCGAAGTTGAAACCGCCGCTGCCGCATGAACACGGCTCGTGGGTGATGCTGATCGTCCCGCTGGTTTTAGGCTTTGCCGTTGCGCCGCTGTGGCGCTGGCGCTCGCTGTGGCTGATCGGCGCCGCCCTGGGTCTGTTTCTACTGCGCTATCCACTGGCGACGATTGTCAAAACACGCCAGCGATCGGGGATAGACAACACAGCAATGTGGCAGTGGAGTGTGGCCTACGCCGGCCTGGCCGCAATCTGCGGCGGCGTGCTGATTCTCTTTGAGCCGCTGGGCTGGCTGGCCTTGATCGGACTGCTCGGTGGTTCGATCGTACTGTTCCATCTCTGGTTGGTTGCGCGCCGCCAGGAGATGTCGGCGGTGGGCGAGTTGCTAGGCATCTTTGGACTTGCACTTGGCGCGCCGATGGCGTACTATACAGCCACGGGTCAACTGGATGGCAGAGCAGCGGCCTTATGGATCATCAACGCGCTGTACTTCGGCGGAACAACCTTCTATATCAAACTCAAAGTGCGCCAACAGCCGCGCGTACCCGCGCCCGATCGGATCAGCGATCGCTGGGTTGCGGCCAAAGCCTGTCTCGCGTATCAAGTGGTCGTACTCACCTTGACCCTCTTGCTCGTCGCGCTGCAACACGCCCCGCACCTGATCCCGCTGGCCTTTGTGCCCATGACGATCAAAGTGTTGTATGGCGCGTCACGCTGGCAAGACAAAAAATCGCTCAGCCTGCCCCGGTTGGGCACGATCGAAGTCATTCACTCGACACTATTTGCTGTGCTCGTCGTCGTTGCTTTTGCATAGCCCGCCTTCTGTTGCGAGGCTCACGGCAATTTCACAGGCCGGGAATTGCGCCGTGTGCATGCAAATGTTGTCAGGCAATTAGCGGGCCGGGCTCCCACGCCCGGCTGAACGGCGGCGTGGGAGCCGCCTCAGCTAACATGTTTTGCGTGCACACATTGCGCCAGATGCGTTGTCGTAGATGGAGACACTCCAGCGGAGCGTCTCCATGTGTGTGTTGTCTGCGGGGGACTAAAGTTCGGTTGAGCGATAGCGAATTCCAGTTTCATTTACGATCCGTCATTGCGAGATGACCATCCCTCAAGCGTGATGCGTGAGGGCAGAAACTTGCCGACCGCCGTGTCATTCCGAGGAGCGTTTTTTTGCG
>JADGQE010000420.1 GCA_017882055.1 Thermoflexales bacterium | reverse complement strand
GAAACCGGTTTTTCTAACCCCCTCCATCCCGGATGGCATACGATGGTTAAACGTTACACACTTACTTTAGCGAATGGTTCACTTGATTCCGCACCGCCGCTGCGTGTCACGCGAATCACGCACATTCCGCCGCGCACTTCGGCCAGGCTGGCCGCGCGTCGTCCGTCGATCGGGAATCCTTTTGCCATCATTTTCCGAAGAGCGGGTCGCTTCGGGCGCATGTTCGTGAATGTGCTTCGCTACGATTTCATCACAATCCTGGTCATGGCCGCGGCCGTCTTGCTGGCTCTGGCCAAACTGTCACACCTGTAATCCGGAGCGGCTGGATCGAAGCAGTGCTGCATCAGATCGTTGAGTTCACATCAAGGAGACGAACGTCATGACTGAAAACACTTCTTTTGCTTACTGGCTAAAACACCGTTATGCCGATTGGCGCTATGGGCCATTGGGCATCCGGCAGCTGACGCATCCGGAGCGCAGAATTTCGGTTTTCAGCCGATGGCTTGACGTTGAGCTGGATGTATTGGTCCGCTGGATGAGTGGCGAACGGCCCGATCCGAATTCCGATCAATTCAAGAACCTGGCCGCGCGACTCGGGTTCAGAGCCTATGATTTTCTCGAAATGCCGCGACCTACTAAGCCGTCGCTGCGCGCGTGGTACCGGCTCAAAACATCACAGACCTCCAGTAATTAGCGCGAATTCCAGTTTCGTTTACGGCCGTGTCATTCCGAGTGGAGCGACGCCTGGCGGCCCACCGGCGCACTGCGCCGGACATGGGCGGAATCTCTACCCCAGTCATAGAGACCCCTCGCTATGCTCGGGGTGACACTGTAAATCAACTTGGAAACTGCACTGGCGCGAGCGCTGATTTGATCTGCGCCATTGCTCCGGCTGGACGGGCCTAGCCGCACAGCGCATAGACGGATCAAGAATTCGCCGATTTATGCGATCGATAGATGTGACAAGCAGAACATGCACAATGAAGCGCTTCAAGCCGATCATCAAGTTCAGGTCATTTCGCAGCTGTCTTCGATCATTGCCCATTTATCGACGATCACGGCCACGGTGACCCTGGCAGAACTGCTGAACTATGTGTTGACGAATATGCCGCAGCTCGTCGACGCGACAACTTGTTCGATTTATCTGCGGCCCGAACTGGTTCCGTCTTATCAGGGTCAACTCATCAGCGTGGGTCGATCCGCCGTCGCGCCTGAAACGTTGGCGCAGGGCTTCATCGTTTTGGCGGCGACCAATTGCCGCGACAAAGCCCGGCTGATTGGCCGGGCTTGCTACGGCGCGGGTGAGGGCCTGGGTGGCTGGGTCTTCTCGCATGGCCGCCCGCTCCGCTTGAATCATGATACGAATCGGGCTGAATTACACACCGTCATACCTGATTTGCACTGGACGAACGCAGGTGACGATCGGTCGGCCGCGGGCGGCAACTCCGATCAATCTGCAATTTTGATCGTGCCCTTGATCGCTCACGCGGGAGTATTTGGCATCATCGAATTTTCTACGCCTATGAATGAGCAGCCTTTTGCCAGCACAGCGGAAGATATTGCCGTCATCGCCGCGCAGGTTATCGCCAACACGCTGGAAAAGACCTGGGCGCTTGAGCAGCAGGATCAGCATATTCAACAGCTGGTCAGCATCGGCACCAAGCAAAACATCCGTGAACTATTGGAAGCGGTGACAGAGCGGGTGGGCAGCATGCTCGGCACGCGCACCTGTCAGCTTTATCTGCGCGGCAAAGGCGGCTGCAGCGTGCAGCTGGCCGTCGAAAATGGCCGGGCCGTAACCGGCGACGCGGTCGCAGTCATTGCGCGCGGCCATGATCTGATCGGTTGGATTTTCAAGACCGGTAAGCCGCTGTTGCTGGGCGACAGCCGCGAATATGTGAGCGGCCGGTCGTTGAACAACAAGAGGCTGGATCTGATATCCAACGGCGCGCCCATTGACGACGAAGATCGCAGTTTGAAATGCGCCGGCGCAGCCAGCAATTGGCCCGTGCCCTTTCTGGGTGTCCCCGTCATCGGCAGCGATGGATCAGTGCTGGGCGTGTTGTGCGTCAACACTCCGCAATCGACTAACCCACGCCATCAACCCTTCAAACGCGATGATCTCAAATTGGCTCAAGCCTTTGCCAGGACCATCGCCTTAGCCATCGACAACGCGCGTGAACGCCAGCTGAGTGACCTGCTCATTCAACTGGGTGATGGCTGGGATCCTGAGGAGATGTTCGAGGCCGTGGTGAAGCAGGTGCCCGATCTGGTCTCTGGCACCGGCTGCAGCATCTATCTGGCTGAGAACTCGCACGGCCTGCGGCTGGCCCGAACGAGTCGAGAAGGCTTGACCCACGCGGATTCGATGGCGAAGATGACTTATCGACTGGGCGAAGGCAAGACGGGCTACTGTGCCCTGGCCCAGGCCACGCTGATCGTCAATCATTACGGACCGGGCGAGGCGGCCCAGCAAGCGATCGAAGCAGAGCGCGATCGGATCCGGGCGGAGCGCCGGGACGATCTCACCGAGCCGCTGTGGGACGATCACCATCGACGCGTGGGGATCATTCAATTGCGACGCGGCGTGTTGCAACGCGGGGCGCAGGTTCTGCCACAGGTTCAGCGCGAGTTCTTGAATCTGGCCCGGCAACTGACCGTGCGGCCCAATGCGGGGTTGCCGTCGCCCAAAGCCAACAGCCACGCGCAATTGGGATCGCGACCGTCGTGGTCATTTGTCGCCATCCCGATCAAATCGGAAGCGAATGATCTCTACGGGGTCATCACTATCGGCCGGCCGGTAGAGCAAAGCCCCTTCTCGACAAGCGATGTGACCTTGCTCGAATCGATTGCCGGCCGGCTGGCTTCGGTGCTGCACAACGTCAAACTGCGCGAACAGCAAACGCGTATGCTGTTGACGCTGGCCCACGAGATCAATACGCCGCTGCAAGGCATTCTGGCGGATGCCGAGAACATGATCACCGAAGCCCCGCCGGAATCTGAAATCAAAGGCCTGGCCAGTCACACGCTGAATCAAGTGCAGCAGCTGCATCTGCTCACCGAAACGATCATGGCTGTGCTGACGGAGCAAACGCCAGCGCGATCGTTTTCGATTCATAATCTCTATCGTCCTTTGAAAGAGGCCTGCGAGATGTTCAGCAGCGAGGCGGCTTTGAAAGGCTGCGATATTCTCGAGCCTAAGCCGATCGGCTCGCGCTTCCCGGAGATCGAAATGTCGCTCTTCGATCTGACGCTGGCTTTCAAGAATCTGATCCACAATGCGATCAAGTATTCTTTCAACCCGCCGCGTGCGTATGAAGGCCATCGCTACATCCGAATTCTGGGCCACTGGGTGGAGGAGCAGCAAGCTTACAGCATCAGCATCGAGAATTACGGCGTCGGCATTCCGCAAGCCGAAATCGACGGCCGGGCGATTTTCGCGCCGTATTACCGCGGGGTCAAAGCTTCCGATCGCTGCCGCACCGGCGCCGGGCTGGGACTCGCGCACGTCCGCCAGGT
>JADGQE010000077.1 GCA_017882055.1 Thermoflexales bacterium | reverse complement strand
TTTGAAGAATTGTTGTTGGTTGAGAGAGTGACTGAGATCCCAAAATTAAGCCCTTTTGAAGAAACGTAATGCGTATTGCATGTTCCATCTTTTTACGCAGCACGCAATACGCACTACGCAATACGCTTTAGAGCATCTTTTTGTACATCCGATGCACTTTGTAAAAATCCATGCCAAAGCCGGCAATCTCACGCTGCATCTTGTCGTTGTCCGCGCCGATTTGTACGATGTCGGCCTGATGAAAGCCGCCTTCGACAACGCTCTTATACATCTCTGACCACAGCAGCGCCGTGCCGCCGTTGCCGCGATATTTTTCGATGATGCCCGCGCCGTTGAGATTGACCCATTTGGTGCGCTTCAGTTCGATCAATAGATCGATCCAGCCGAAGGGCCACAGTCGGCCTTTGGTGCGCTGAACGGCCGCCGAGACATCGGGATAGGCAAACGAAAACCCGACCGGCTGATCATCCTTCATCACGACTTTGATCAACCGCGGATCGGCGAACATCAGCAGTTGATCCGCCATCATTTTGACTTCGGCATCCGTCAGCGGCATGTTATCCACAGTGCCGCCGAGCGAGTCATTATACAATTGTTTAAGCGGCGCGATCAGACTGCGCAGGTCACTGCGCGTTTTGTAGCGCGCGATCCGCAGTCCGCGCCGCTTTTGAACCAGCTCGGCAACTTGATGAATCTTGTCAGGGAAAACAAGGTTCCGCGCGTCGAGGTAGCCGGAAACCACATCGTGAACCTTGACGAAGCCAAGCGCTTCGAGGTGCTGCAGGTAGTACGCGGGATTATAGGGAATGCCCAACGCCGGTCGATGCTCAAACCCTTTGACCAGCAACCCCATGCCATCCAGCGCAGTGAAGCCCTTAGGGCCGTAGACTTCAGTCAGGCCGCGCGCTGTGGCCCAATCGAACGCCGCGTTGAACAAGCCGCGCGAGATTTCAAGATCATCCTCGGTTTCATACAGGTAAAACAAGGCCGTGCGCGTGTGATTGAACTCATTGAAGTGCCGATTCTCCAGCACGCCCAGGCGGCCTACCACCCGATCGTTCTTCAGCGCGAGGAAGAAGTCGGCGTCGGAATGTTGGTAGAAGGGATGGCGGCGTCGATCCAACATGCGGCGCGCATCCGATTCAAACGGCGGCACCCATTGCGGCGTATGGCGATACAGCTCGAACGGAAAATTCAGGAAGCGGCGCACAGCGCGCCGGCTGTTCGTATCGATCTTGACGATGTCCATGGCAGCTCCGATCGATTTGATTGTAAACTGATTTGGGCGAATGGCAAAGTGCGTCATCAAGAGCGAATTTGTACTTTCACTCGAATACCCTTACAATCGGCACGACAAATCGCAGCGACAAGGAGCCAAACATGAACGGAGACATCGAGCGGATTCTGATCGACGCTGAGACCATCGCCGCCAAGGTCGAGGAAATGGCCGGGCAAATCTCGGCGGCTTATCAGGGCGTGGACGAGTTGATCCTGGTCTGCATTCTTAACGGCGCGTTCCGCTTCACCGCCGATTTGGAAGCGCATCTCAACGTGCCTTACAACATCGACTTCATGTCATTGAGCAGTTATCCCACCGCCTCAACCGTGGCGACCGGTGAAGTGCGCGTGCTGCTTGACGTGAAGAATAGCCTGCATGGCAAACATGTTTTGATCATCGAAGACATCATCGACACAGGCCACACCCTGAATTATCTGTATCAGATGCTGGGCACCAAACACCCGGCTTCACTGCGATCGTGCGCGCTGGTCAGCAAGACCGACATGCGCGAAGTTGAAGTCCACGTCGATTGGCTGGGCTTCCACGTACCGAATGAGTGGTTGGTCGGGTACGGCTTAGACTGGCACAACCAGTACCGGATGCTGCCCTACATCGGCGTGCTGAAGCCGGAAGTGTATGCGCCGAAGAAGAGTTGAGGAAGGGATCAGTTGATTGGGGATTGGGCAACTGGGCAACTGGGCAATTGGGTGACTGGTAACCGCACAACCAATTGACCAAGTAACCAATTGACCCATCACTTACTTCGACCGCGTGATTTGAGGTAGAGTTCGTAGGCTTTGTATAACAGCGGATCGTAGACACGATCGAACGCGCCGGCGAAGCGCACCACCTTGCCGCCGAAGCCGCGCTTGAAGCGATACACGCCCCACAGATCATCACTGCGTTCCAGGTAATGCGCTTCGAGCGTTGCCTCGTCTTCATCCGGGATGCCCCACAGATCATACTCGCAGCAGCCACGCGCTTTGGCCCACTGGATCGCCGCCCATTGCAGCGCGTGATTCGGCATCCGCTCGCGTTCGACCGCGCCCGATGCGCCGTAGAAATACCAGGCACGCTTCCCCTGCGCAAAAGCAAATAAACCCGCGATGACTTGTTCTTGATACGTCGCCACGAACAAGCGTGCCTGATTGCCCGGCGCGAACAACCGGTAGGCCAGCGCGTAATATTCGGGCGAATGCACGGCAAATTCATCGCGCTCGCCCGTGACCTGCATCAGAGCGTTGAATGCCGCCAGATCAGATTCGTTCGCTTCACGCACCACCACCTCTTTGCGCGCCGACAATCGAATGTTGTAGCGCGTCTTCGGATGCATCGCCGCCAGGATGTCGTCGTCGTGGCAGGCAATATTGATCGTGATCGTGCGCGGCGGCTGAACGGTCTGCGGGCTGGGCCGAAAACCGAAGTGGGTCAAGCGAACCGAGAGGGCCAGCTCAGCCAGTCGGTCCGGCTCGATCTTCAGCAGGATCGATCGGTGGCGGCGCATCAATCGATCGAACCCGCTCAGCAATTCCAGGCTGATCGCTTCGTCGTCAAAATCCAGCACTGGCCCTTTGGGAATGTAGGCCAGCGTGCCAAGCCGCAGCGGCAGTGAGCGAAACAGCACCAGTGCGCCCGCGACGATCTGACCATCGCGCATCACCGCAACACGATCGGCCGTCCAGCCGAAATGCGATTTAAGTTCGCCCCAGGCAGAAGTCTGCAAAATATGGCCGCCTGGCCGGGAGTCAATAAAAGCGTCCCATTGTTCGGGAGAAGGTTGAAGAATCATCGAGGCGGATTATAGCAGAAACCGGGGTTCTCATAATCGGCTATCGGCCAGGCGCCATCTCCGCCTTAAGACCGATGACCCCGGCGCGCGGCGGTGCTACAATTCTGGTACTAATTTGGAAATTGGAGGCATATCATGCGTGCGCGTGGATCAATTATCTGGGGTGTGGCGTTGGTGCTCTTTGGCGGCGTGCTGCTGGCTCAACAACTGGGGCTGCTGGGACCAATGCGATTGTCGTTCGGAATGTTCCTGTTCGGCGTGCCGGCGCTGTTGTTCCTGCTGACGTACGTCGTCGATCGACGGCAGTGGTGGGCGTTGATTCCGGGTTCAGCGCTGACGGGCTTGACTCTCATCATCTTTAATGAGCAGAACCATTTCATCAGCACCGTGCAGGCCGGCGGCCTGTTCCTATTCAGTATGGGTGTGCCGTTCCTGTTGATCTTTGTGCTTAACCGCAAGATGTGGTGGGCGCTGATTCCGGGCGGCGTGATGGTGGTGCTGTCGGTCCTGCCGATGCTGACCGATACCGGCTTGTCGGCGCAAACGATCGGCGGGTTCTTCTTCATCGGACTGGGCGCGGTCTTTGCGCTGGTGCGATTGGTGACGTTACCCAATCCGCAGATGGACTGGGCCTGGTGGCCGGCCGGGATACTCGTCGCATTTGGTATTGTGATCATCGTGACCGGCACGGCGGCGGCGCAGATTGTCTGGCCGGCCGCTTTGATTGGACTGGGTTTGTGGATTCTGGCGCGCGGCTACCTGCCCCGATCACGTTCAGGCCAATAGAACGATATAGTGTGATCGAAACGACCCGCTTCATCTCGAAGCGGGTCGTTTTGTTTGCGCAGGGACTTGAAATTACGGTTCTTCTGGCTTGAACGGGATTATTGTTCAACCGACATAGGAATCGGGACGCTGATTAACGCAGACCCTTGCACCGCGCTACGGAGCAGGGCAGGTGTGAACGCTGATTTTTCTTCTTATCCGTCCAACACATGCGGTGCAGTGCTCCCGTCCGCGTAAATCTGCGTCCAAAAATTTCTTTTCCCCGCTGAAGTCGGAAGAGCCGAAATTACTTACGCTGATCCATCGGCACAAAGTCGCGCTGATCGGCGCCGAGATAAATCTGGCGCGGACGCGCGATCTTCTGATCGGGATCGTTGACCAGTTCCACCCATTGCGCCAGCCAGCCCGACGTGCGCGGAATGGCAAACAGCACCGGGAAGAATTCCACCGGAAAGCCCATGGCCTGATAGATGATGCCCGAGTAGAAGTCGACGTTGGGATACAACTTGTGCGAGACGAAGTAGTCATCTTGCAGCGCGATGCGTTCCAGCTCCAGCGCGATTTCCAGCATCGGATTGACGCCCGTAACCTTGAAGACCTCGTCCGCTGTCTTCTTGATGATCTTGGCGCGCGGATCATAGTTTTTGTAGACGCGATGGCCGAAGCCCATCAGCAGCTTCTCCTTCTTCTTCACTCGATCAATGAAGGCCGGCACATTCTTCACGTGGCCGATCTCAGTCAGCATCTTCAGCACTTCTTCATTCGCGCCGCCGTGCAGCGGACCGTACAGAGCCGCCGCCGCGCCGGCCATGGCCGAATACGGATCGACCATCGACGAGCCGATGGCGCGCATGGCATTGGTGCCGCAGTTTTGCTCGTGATCGGCGTGCAGGATGAACAACACGTCGAGTGCGTGCTCTTTCACCGGATCGGGTTCATACTTGGCCTGCGTCATCTTATCGAGCATGTTAAGAAAGTTGCCGGGGTAGCTCAGATCATTATCGGGGTACACATAGGGCAAGCCGCGGGTGTGGCGATACGAGAACGCCGCAATCGTCGGCACTTTGGCGATGAGTCGATAAATCTGCTTCTGACGTACATCAGGGTCCTTGACCTGCTTGGCCTCAGGGTAGAAGCTGGACAACGCGGCGACTACGCTGATGAACATACTCATCGGATGCGCATCATAGCGGAAAGCTTCCATCAGATGCTTGGTGCTTTCATGCAAGAACGTATGATGCGTGACGTTGTAAGTCCAATCGGCCAACTGTGCTTTATTGGGAAGTTCGCCATACAGCACCAGATAAGCCACTTCGAGGTAGGTGGCCTTTTCGGCCAGTTGATCGATCGGATAGCCACGATACCGCAGGATGCCCGCATCGCCGTCAATGTAAGTGATGGTACTCTTGCACGACGCGGTATTCATGAAAGCCGGATCGTACGTCATCAACCCGAAATCTTGCGGGTTGACTTTGATCTGGCGCAAATCCTGCGCGCGGATCGTTTCGTTTTCAACTGGAACTTCGTAAGACTTGCCGGTACGATTGTCGGTGATGGTGAGGGTGTTGCTGGGCATGGCTCTCCTGGTTCTTACATGAGGATAGGTGAATCATACCCGATTATTCTAACGCGGACAACGGGGCAAGTCAATTGTCACTTGACACACATTACAGATGACAGATCATGGCCCAAATGGGCCAGGGCGATCAAGCCGGATATTACGAAAACGGGGTAGCTGATCCGTGGACCGGCTACCCCGCTGAGGATGTGAAACTTCAAGCGGCTCGCTGCCGCACGATGAGCGTGGCGACGCCGAGGATGATCACGAGCCCGCCGAGCACAATTTCGATCAGCCGCAACGGATCGATCGGAGCGGCACCATTGGCCGGCGCGGCTGTGGCCGCATCACTGGCCGGCTCGGTGGTCGGTGTTGCTTGCGGCGCAGACGCCCGCGCCCCAGTCACTTCGCCAGTGCTCGTAATCGATCGGGCCGCCGACGATGCAGGTGCAGCGCCTGCCGCAGGCAACATTGATGTAGCGGTCGGCAGAGCAGACGCGGGTTGAGGCGCACTTAGCTGCGCGCCCGCCGCAGAGGTGGCGTCAGCCGATTGAGTTTGATCCATCAACTTCGCCACTACGGTTGGCGTAGGGGCATTGGTCGCTTGAGCCACTGCGACTTCTTTAGTGATCATGGCGGGTATAGCCGTGGGTGCCATCAGGGCGGCCTGCGGTACAGCCGGCGGCATATTCATGCTGCTACCGTACGAAGAAGCGAATAAGTCACCGGCAAAAACCAGCACAAAGGCGACAACGGCCAGCGCGGTTGCCAGGCGCAAGGCAGGGTACCACGCCAGGATCGATCGCTGCGGCTGGCGCGCCATCTCGCGCGGCATCTTGCGTGGCAAGACAAACGATCGCGGCGCTTTCACCACCGGCATCGCCCGCAGAGCAGCCACCAGCGATCGGGCGGCCTGTAACCTGGCATGGCAATCGGCGCAGACAGCCGTGTGCCGCTCGACGAAAGATTTCTCGTCGGCGGTCACGCGGTTGTCGATATAGGCCGAAAATAGTTCTTCAGCCTGAAGGTGATCGTTGATCGGTTTCATCATTGCATCCATGCGCCTGGTTCGGACAGACTATGCTCCGTTGCTTTCAAGACGATAGAGGTCCGGCAAAAGTTCCCCATGCGCCTGAAGGTACTCGCGCAGCCTGGCCCGCCCCCGGCTCAACCGCGACTTCACCGTGCCGACGTTGGTATGCGTCATTTCGGCGATCTCTTCATAACTCATGGACTGCACGTCGCTGAGCACCAGTGTGATACGCTGATCGTCGGGCAGCGTTGTGATTCCAGTCTGAATCAGATCGATCATCTCGCGCCGCTGCATCACCGTCTCCGGACCATCGTCGGCCGACGGCACATCGAATTCCATGTCGCCTTCTTGATCGCCCATCATCTCGTCGAGCGAGGTGGCCGGCCGGCGCTTGCGGCGGCGCAGATCGTCGTAACAGGCATTGGTCACAATCCGCAGCAGCCAACTTTTGAAGGATCCGCCGCGAAACGATTTCAAGTTTTTGTAAGCGGAGATGAAGGTGTCTTGCGTCGCATCTTCGGCTGCGGCCTGCTCGGCCATAATGCGATAGGCAAGGTTATAGACCTGATGCTGATAGGCCAACACCAACGTATTGAAGGCGTTGAGATCGCCTTTGCGCGCAGATTGAATAAGGGCGTTCTCGTCCATGCTGACTTTTAGGAACCGGGTTTCGCCTGCTCCCAGGAGCCAGAAATCTGGTCCTTGATCTTGACGAATGCGGCCTGCTCGACTATACTTGGTTCAGATCTTCAGGCCGGAGTGGCGGAACTGGCAGACGCGCACGACTCAAAATCGTGTATCCGTAAGGATATGTGGGTTCAATTCCCACCTTCGGCACTTCTCGCAATAAGTCGCGCAAGATTATACCAGACATTACAGCAACGGGCCTGCTCAGAAGTGACGGCCCGTTTTGCTTTTGGCCTATGCGCAAACTTTTTGTTGTCTTAATTGGACTTGTCATCGGCATCGGTCTCGGATTGTTCGCCGGCTGGGGCCTCATCCCGGTCAACTACACCGAAACGTCGCCGGCTGTTTTGCGCCAGGACTGGAAAGATGAAGCGGTCTGGATGGCGGCCCAGGCCTTTGCCTACGATCACGATCTGGAGGCGGCCACCAACCGATTGAGTCCGCTCGGCTCCAACGATGTGGGGCGACTGGCGCTTGATCGCGCCGAGCGCGCGATCGATCAACAATGGGCGGCTCCCCAAATCACCTCGCTGGCCCGCCTGGCCGCCGCCCTCGGCGCCCGCTCCGCTCGCGTCGATCCCTATCTCACGCCATGATACGACGATACCTGTTCTTACTCGGCATGGCGGTTG
Source organism: Thermoflexales bacterium (assembly GCA_017882055.1). GTDB lineage: Bacteria > Chloroflexota > Anaerolineae > Fen-1058 > Fen-1058 > JADGQE01. Next base: position 4,188 of record JADGQE010000077.1, on the reverse strand, counting down.
GCATCGGGCTGGGGCTGGCCTATGCCTGGGTGATCGATCCAGTCAAGCTGACCGAATCATCTCCAGCCAATACGATCGGCACCTACAAACGCGTGTGGTTGATTATGGCCGCTGAGGCTTACGCGCAAGACGGTGATTGGGATCGCACGCGCGACCGCATCGACAGTTTGCGCGATCCAAATTTGAATCAAACGATCGTCGCCTTGTTCGACGAGTCCCTCAATCAAGGGCAAAACTCGGCCGCACGCGCACTGGCCCGCCTGGCCGATCGCCTGGACATTCACACCGCCGGCATGTTGGTCTATCTGGCAACACCGATCGTCACACCGGAAACGGAACCGCTACCTGTATTGACGCCATCGCCTACGGTGGCCTTCAGCCCACTCCCGACGCCCGCCCCGACGCTGAAAGCGGCGCTCACGTCGACACCCACACCGCTACTCGCGACGACTTATCAGGTCATCCGCCGCGAACCGATTTGCCGCGCGGAATCGATCACACCGCAAATTCAAGTGACGATTCAGGACATGATCGGCCGCGCATTGCCCGGCAAAGAAGTGTGGATCACGTGGGAGGGCGGAGCCGATCGGTTTGTGACCGGCCTCAAGCCGGAGATCGATCCGGGCTATGGCGACTTCGACATGGCGCTCGATCAAACCTACAACGTCAGTATCGACAAGCCCACCTCCATCATCGTCGCCGGTCTGCACGCCGACGTGTGCACCGATGGCCGCCTGTCGTGGCGGCTTGTCATCCGACCCAACTCACCTTAGCTCACAAAGATCGAGGCCGGCATTGCCGGCCTCGTTTCTTTTTGCGGATACGTTTTGCCCATCGCCGTCAGCCGCCGCCGACGGCCGGGAACACATTCGCCACATCGCCGGGCTGGATGATCGTATCGAGACCATCGATCAGAAACGGCGCATCACGGCCATTGATAAATACATGCACGTGGCCATAGAGCTGGCCGCTTTCATCCAACAGTTCTTTACGCAGGGGCGGATACCGCGCAATGATGGCAGCAACGAGCTGCCGCACCGTCACGTCAGCGGGCACATCCAACTCCACGGTCTTGGCGCCGACCACCTGGCGCAGCGTGGCATAGAAGTTGACCTTCATGATCGCTACTCCTCTTGCCCGGACTGAACGACGGCTTGCTGGATGTCCTCCACATTCAAGCGGCCGCTGGCAATCGGCGAAAAGACGCTCAGCATATCGTCTGGCGTAAGCACTGTATCCAATCCACTGCTCAGCAGGCGCGGATTGCGCCCGTTGAGAAAAACCGGCACGTGCGCGTACAAATTGCCATGTTCGTCCAGCAGTTCATGGCGCAGCTGCGGGCAACGCCTTACAAGCGCCGCGAGCAGTTGCCGCGTGGTACCATTTGGCTCGATTTCAAGTCCAATCGTTTTGCCGCCAACCAGATCGCGATAGATGCCGTAGAGGTTGACCGTCATCATGCGTGAATGGATATCCCTGCTTCTTCCGAGCTCACAGCCGTTCTCTAATTATTTTACCATGTCAGCCAGACCCAATAAAAAGCCCGACCTCTTCAAATAGTCGGACTTTGCAAGTGTTGACTTTCCGCTGGAATACTTGCAGCGATGTATTAACCAATGGTGCTAGTTCAGAATGGGTTCAGCGCCCCACTGAGCATTGTAAACAGTCGATTCTTTGACTGTTATCACCCACTTCGATGATCGCGCAGATACGTAAGATCGGACGCCTACACAAAAGTGGGGCGGAACTGGCTTCTGTGGTATCGAATTCACGCTAGAAGTGGGGCTGTAGCCCTGGAAAAACTAGCACCACTGGTTATTAGAGCGAATTCTTATTTCATATTTGTTTACCGCGTTTCCTGGAATGTCATTCTGAGCGCAGCGAAGAATCTCTACCACGATTGGCACTCGATGCTGACCGGCACAGAGATTCTTCGCAAAAAGCGCTCAGAATGACACCCCGGTAAACAATTACCTTATTTCATTTACGCTAGCAGCCAGTTACCACGGCAAGCCACACAGATCAATGATGCCCGGCCGCCAGACCATTTCGACGCATGGCAAGACCATCGTCACATCGGCAAAAGTCACTTTGCCCTGCGGCTGATCAATGACCAACGGGCCAGGCACTGTCTGCCAGCCCAATCGACTGTACATCGGCACCCGGTCGTGGCCGCACACCAGCAGGCCAAAATCCACTGCGAGTTGATCGCGCATCAATTCAGCCGCGCGCCCCAGAGCGGCGCCGGCCAACCCTCGCCGTTGCCATTGCGGTGAGGTCGCTACGCCCCCGACCCCGCCCAGTTTCACCGGTTGCCCGGCCACCCTGGCCACGCGTTCGACGATTCCCACTTGACTCACGCATAGACCATCCACGTTGACCAGCACATGCCAATCACTGCGTGAGACCCAGATATAAGGCGTGGCGTTGTCGCCAAAGGCCTGGCGACAGATCGCATCGATCTGCTGGTGTTCCATTTCCGATAATTCAGCTTCGGCTTTAACGACAATTTCCATTTTGACTCCACATGGCGATCAGATCTTGTCGTTACCCAAAAACGTGCTGCTGCCCATCGCTCTATCCGGCTGATTCCCACAACCGGAAGTCTTTCAAACTTGATCCGCCAATGAACTCGCGCAGGATCGAATTATCCGGCACAAAGTCAATGGGCGCCGGCAGGAACCATTCGAGGAACGCCAGCAGCCGCTCGGCTTCGCTGTATTCCGGTGTGCCCGGTCTGATCTGGCGCAGCAGCGGCTCGACTAATAGCTTCAACGCGGCATGTTCGTACACCAACGCCGCGTTGAACATCTCGTCGGCATTTTCCTGAAACGGGAAAATATTGCGACTTTCGCCCTCGCGCACTTTTTCCCAGCGGCTGATGGTATCCCGCGCGGCATAGCCGCGCTCGCGCGCATCGCGCACAATGCGCCGCACCAGCCGCGTGTCGGTCGTTGCCACACGGTTGTGTTGATCGATGTTGAGCTGCGTCAGCGCCGACACGTAAATGCGAAAGACTCGCTCGTCCGGCACATCGGGCACCAGCTGCGGATTGAGGGCGTGAATTCCTTCGGCGATGATAATATGATCGTGCGAGATGCGCACCGTCGATCCGGCCACCTGGCGGCCTGTTTTGAAATCGTAGCGTGGCAGCGCCACTTCGCGGCCATCGGTCAATTCGCGCAGCTGCCGATTGAATAACGCGTGATCGACCGCGTCAAACGCTTCGAAATCATAGACGCCGTTGGCATCACGCGGCGTCTTCTCGCGATCGACGAAGTAATCGTCCAGACCGATCGGGATCGGGCGGAGGCCATAGGCTAATAACTGCACGGCCAGGCGTTTGGAGAATGTGGTCTTGCCCGAAGACGACGGACCGGCGATCAAGACCAGGCGGATCGAGTCGCGCCGATCGGCAATGGTGCGCGCGATCTCGGCCAGACGACGCTCGTGCAGCGCTTCGGCCACGAGCATCACTTCGCGGATGCGTTTGGACTCGATGGCCTTATTGAGCGCCGCCACGTCCTCGACATCCATGACGCGCATGTATTCATTGTGACGGCTGAACACCGTCGCCAACCGGGAAGGCCGATCAGCCCGCTCCAGCTGATCGGGGTGGGAACGACGCGGAAACTGCAAGATAAAACCGGGCGCTAACGGCGTGAGCGCAAAGGTCTTCAAATAACCGGTCGACGGCACCATGTAGCCATAAAAATAATCGGTGATGCCGCGCAGCGTGTAAACCGTCAGATAATCTTTGGTTCGATACTGCAGCAGGCGCAGTTTGTCCAGGTAATTTTGCCGCGTAAAAATCGCGCGCGCTTTATCGAGGGGCAGTCGCGCTTTCACGATCGGCTCGTCGGCATTGACGATCTCGCGCATGCGGCCCTGGAGCTGCATCAACTCGTCGGACGTAAACGGGGCGCGCCCGCTGACCTGACAGTAGTAGCCGCCGAAGGGCAGCGAGTGATCGACGAAGATACTGGTGTCAGGAAACAATTCGTGCGCGGCGACGACGAGCAGCAAAGTGAGCGAGCGCCGATAGATGCGCATGCCATCCCGATCAGACACGGTCAGCGGCCGCACGTCGCAATCGGATTCGATCGGTGTGGCGAGTTCGCTGAGCTTGCCATTAATCAGCGCCCCCACCGTCGTCCAGTATTGATCCGGATAGGCGCTTCGAATATA
>JADGQE010000419.1 GCA_017882055.1 Thermoflexales bacterium | reverse complement strand
TTCCGAGAACGATCGGATTTGATCCATCGAACGCGGGCCGTAAGGAATGTGAATCTGATCGGCGAAGTAGAGCGTGTCTTCGTGGGGAAGTTGACGCGCCATTTCGCGCCACACGCTCAGGCCGCCAACACCGGAATCGAAAATGCCAATCGGTCTTGAGTCGCTCATGGCCGCTATTATAATCGGATCGACGTTCGACCCCTTGACGCACGTTTATTACGCGCTGGCGGCTTCGATTAGCGCCGTGAACAAGCGCAGCATCTCCGGCTGTGTTTCAAACAGCCATTCAGGATGCCACTGCACGCCCAGCACAAAACGCTGACCCGGAATCTCAACTGCCTCAATGATGCCATCGGGCGACTCAGCCACGACGCGCAGGGGATTAGCCACTTGCTTGAGCGATTGATGATGCCACGAATTGACCGAGGCCGCCTCCGATTGGATCACGGCGCTTAACAGCGAGCCGGGTTCGATCGAAACAGAGTGCGCCAGGTAGCCGCGCGGCGTCGTCTTTTCGTCGAAGTGATGCGGCAGCGCGCCCGCCACCTGCGATGGAATGTCCTGCACCAGCGTTCCACCCAGCGCCACATTCAACACTTGGATGCCGCGGCAGATAGCGAGCAGCGGCTTTTGCTGATCGACTGCCCAACGTGCCAGAGCCAGTTCCACCCGATCCCGATCGGCGCTGACGCCGTCCACGTCGGGGTGCGGCTCCTCGCCATAGATCGAGGGATCGACGTCCCCACCGCCTGACAGCAGCAGCCCATCCAATCGATCGAACAGCAGGCGCAGCGAATCGCCACTCAGGTTGTGGGGCACGATCAGCGGGACGCCGCCTGCCGTCTCGACCGCATCCACATATTTGCGCCCGATCATGTACATCTCGGCATGTGGCGGATGCGCCGACTTGGTAATTGCAGCCGTAATCCCAATCAAAGGTCGAGCAGGCATAGGTCCAACACTTCAGCCATTCAGCGCGAAAAACCCTTGTCGCGAGCTAATCTTCAAAACGAAAAGAGCGTAGGCTTGCACCTACGCTCTGGTTTGACGCCCGATGGTTATTCTTTGGTCGTTTGGGTCACACGCTCGCGCAGGCGAGCGGCCTTGCCCTGCAAGTCGCGCAAATAGTACAACTGGGCGCGGCGCGTCTGTGCGCTGCGCATCACTTCGATCTTCTCGATGCGCGGCGAGTACAACAGGAAGGTGCGCTCCACGCCCACGCCGTGCGAAGCGACCCGGCGAACGGTGAAGTTAGCCTGCGCGTTGCCTTTGCGGATGCGGATGACCGTGCCCTGAAAAACTTGCACGCGCTCACGGTCACCTTCGACAATCAGCGTGTGCACACGCACTGTGTCTCCGGGCGCCATGCGCGGTCGTTCGGCTTTCTTGGGAATGAGTGTATCCATTACATTCATGGTAAGAACCTCTGCTTTGCAAAATGAAGCGCTCACTCAAGAGCGCGAGCCAAAATTATAACACGCTTCACACGCGGCGGCAAGGCCGATTTTTCGCCGGCGAAAAAGAACGCGGCCTACCCTCTCCACGCTTGATTTGCCAGCTGATTCTCCAGGCCGGACACGTCAACCCACGAGGCTTGCTAAGTCTTGCGCGCCGTTGCCTGTTCCGTGATGATCAGATTCACCAGCAACAACGCGCTGACACTTTTGCTATCGTCGATCGAGCCGGCGCGAATCAGGTTGATCGCCTCGGCCAGCGGAATACGCAGCAGTTCGATCACTTCGTCAGCATCGGTCGCTGCCAGGCCCGGCGTCAAATCGGTTGCCAGATACAAATGAATATATTCGGTGTTGAAACTCGGCGCAGTGTACAGTCCGCCGATCCGTACGATGTGCCTGGCTTCGAAGCCGGTCTCCTCGCGCAGTTCGCGCCGCACGGCCTCCAGCGGATCTTCGCCGATTTTCAACGTCCCGGCCGGTATTTCCAGTATGACTTTGCCGGCCGCGTGCCGATATTGCTGCACCAAAATGACCTGACCGCGCTCATCGACCGGCACGACGGCCACCGCGCCCGGATGCTCGATGACTTCTCGGATCGCCTCGAGCCCGTTCGACGTTTCAACCTGATCGACTCGCAGATCGATCAGCTGTCCCTGATAAACGCGCCTGGACGATCGAACCTTCTCAGCATCCATTCACACCCGCCCCAAAAATAAGCCGCCGCTGGACATTTGTCCAGCGGCGATCAAGTTTCAACTCTATCTTCTGCGACGCTACGGAATGATCAATACCTGTCCGACAAAGATCAGGCCGGTGTTGGCAATGTTATTCGCGGCAGCAATAGCCTGCATCGACCTGCCGAATCGCAGCGCGATGCGGAACAAATTGTCGCCCGGTTGAACCGTGTACCTTTGGTTGCCCGTGCCGGGCACTGGCGTCGCGCCGCTGCTGCCCGGAATGGTCAGCTTTTGTCCGGGATAAATGATGAAAGGCGCATGAATGTTGTTCGTTTGTGCGATCGCATACGGATCAACGTTAAACATCCGCCCGATGCTGAACAGCCGATCGCCGGACTGCACGATGTAAGTCGTGCCGCCCGCCGGAACAGTCACGGGTTGCTGCGCCGGCACGGCCGTGGCCGGAACCGGTGTGCTGATCGCGGGCGCGGCTGGTAGCGGGGTCGCAGCCGGCTGCGGTTCCTGAGGCGGCAACGGCGTGGCTGTTGAAACCACAACCACCGGCGCGGGCCTGGTCGGGTTCACCGGTGCAAGCGTGGCGGCGTTGGCCGCCGCCGTCAGTTGGAGCCCTGCCGGCATTTCATTAGGTCCGAGCGTGGGTGTACCGGCCACGGCCTGCGCCCCAAAAGTAGGTGTTGCAAGTGTCGCATTCGCATCGGGCCTATCACAGCCAGCGGCCAACACGAGAACCAGCGCCAATCCGGCAATGAGCAACTTTGACGACCAAGTTTTCTTCATGGTGCTTCTCCTTGTAACAGGCAACGCTGCCTGTATAACTGAACATGCCTTAAAGTATAGCACAGGATAGCATAACTCAAAGTCACAGTCAAGCGAAGTACGCTGGTGATTATACACAAGTGCTCAAATCCGCGGCCGGCCGCGGATCGAGAGCGAAAACCGAGATGTGTATAATCACCGGAAGTACGCATTCATCCGGCCTGTATATCCGCGATCAAAGTCTGATGCTGCAAGTGCCACATGCGCCGATACAGTCCATCGATCTGCAGCAGTTCGTCTTGCCGACCGCGCTCCACGACGCGGCCCGCGCGCAGCACGAGGATCTCATCTGCCTCTTCCAGCCCGACCAGGCGATGTGTGATCATCAAGGTCGTGCGCTGTGACATAGCGGCTCGAATCACTCGCAGCACTTCGTGCTCGGTGATCGGATCGAGATTCGCCGTCGCTTCGTCGAGGATGAGGATCGGCGCGCCCTTCAGCAACGCGCGCGCAATAGCCAGGCGTTGGCGCTCGCCGCCGCTCAAGCGCAGCCCCTGCTCGCCGATCAACGTAGCGTAGCCCTGCGGCAGCGACTGGATGAAGTCGTGAAGCTGCGCTTGC
>JADGQE010000418.1 GCA_017882055.1 Thermoflexales bacterium | reverse complement strand
AGATATTTTTCCACCGCCCAGCCGCCTGCCTTCATCACATCCGATGAAATCTCTTCGTCGGTTGGCTGCACGGTTAAGGGATTCTCGCCCGTCAACGCATCGAGCACATCGCCCATGGCATCAGCCAAAGCAACCGGCCGCTTCAAGGCGCGGGCCACATCCAGCGCGGATTTATCATCGAGCGAAATCCCGCGTGGATGATCAAACATGATGCGCGGCAGCACGACGATGTCGCCCAGTTCGCGCGTTTGGAGCTGCGCCATCACATCCTCGCTCATCAACAAACCAGCCACGGTGATCGTCCTGCCTAGGCGCGTGTTGACGACCGGTACGACTTCAAGTGTCCGACCACTGAGCCGGACGAACTCATTGGCAACTTTGGCCAGCGTGGGTGCAAAGAGTGTACCCGTCACCAACGTCGCACTTGCATATTGATGTCTCTTTTTCTTCTGGCTACTGGATTCTATCTTCTGGTTCTTTACTTCTTTCTTCACCTTCTTCCAGTCCTCCAGAAAATTCCGCACCATCCCCTGCCCGTTTTCCTCGAGAGAAAGACCGTCGTAATACGCTTTGGGCGGAATCGGTTTGCCGAGTTGCAGATACCACTCATCGGTAAGATACGCAAAGCGCGCCCCGAACTTCTGCACATACTCTTTCTGATAGGCCTGCACTTCGGCGACGATGAGACGCATCTCGTCAAGCGTAAAAGGCCGCTGCTGATAGCGATTGTATTGAGTGATACCGACCGGCACGACGCACACCGATTGAACCGACGGCCAGAACTCGGCCAGATCGCGGATCGACCGGCCAATGTGCGGCCCATCGTTCAGGCCCGGCGTCAACACCATTTGAGTATGAACTTCGATATGGTGATCAGCCAGCCAGCGCAGTTGATCGAGAATCGATGGAGCCGTCGGATTGCGCAGGCACTTGCGGCGGACTTCGAGATCGGTGGCATGCACGGACACGTACAGCGGCGAGAGATGCTGCTCGGCGATGCGATCCCAATCGTGCTGCGAGAGGTTCGTGAGCGTAACGAAGTGGCCGTGCAGAAACGAGTAGCGGTAATCGTCGTCCTTGATGTACAACGTGCGCCGCATGCGCTTGGGTGTTTGCAATACGAAGCAGAACGGACAGAGGTTATTGCAGCGGCGAATGTCGATGTCGAAGGTCGGGTGTTCAAACTCGATGCCAAGGGGCTGCTCGTAGTAGCGCGTGCCTTCCAACACCAGCATCGCCCCGCCCCGCCGGATCTTCAGCGCCACCCATTCATCTGAGGCATAATACCGCACATCGATCACGTCCTCGACCGGCTGGCCGTTGACTTCAAGGATTTCATCGCCGACTTGCACGCCCGCTTCTTCGGCAAAGCTATCCGGCTCTATCGCTGCGACAAGGCCGCCATGTTGATCCTGAGTCAATGAATGCCCCCGTGAAGAATCCAGAATTCAGAAGATAGAATTCAGAATGCTGCGACTTTTCGGCAGTCTGGATTCTGTATTCTGGCTCCTGGATTCTTACTTACTCCGCATGACCGCCGCTCGATACGCTTCCAGCAGGCGACAAACCTCTTCAAGCTGTGCCGCTTCGACTGTCGGATCGGCATATTTGAGATCACGGCTCAAGATCAAAAAATAGCGACATTCTTCGGAAGAGCCTTGAGCGATATTGAAGAAGCGTGCTTTGTCGGCCTTGCCGGATTTTTTGAAGCCTTCGGCGATGTTAGCCGCAATAGATACAGCCGCGCGCCGCAGTTGGGAAGTCAGTCCAAACATCTCGTTGCGAGGAAACTTCTCAGTCATCGCATATACTTGCAACACAAACTGATGCGCCTTTTGCCCTACGACTAAGTCTTCGAATGAACGCGCCGGCGCTCGAATTTGAGTCGCCATCATAGCCTGGACCCCCACTCCTGAATTCTGAATTCTAGATTCTTCTTCTACGCTGCTTCGGCGCGCGCCGGCAAGTTGCTGGCATTTGCGAAGCGCAGATACCGCGTGGTGGCCGCTTCAAGATTGGAATATAGACCACGTTGTTCGGGGGGCAACAGCGCGGCCAATTGATACATCGCTTCGTCGGTCATACGCCGCAGCACTTCACTGCTCGCTCGATCTTTGCCCACATCCAAATAGAACGGCCGGCCAAAGCGATAGATCATCGGGGTCGACCTCAAGTGCTTGAAGTTGTGCTTAAATTGATCGGTGCCGCTGATGCCGACCGGCACAATCGGCGCACGGGAACGGCTCGCCACATACGCGATGCCTTCGTGCGCTTCGCCCAGTGAAACCGATTCGCTGCGATGTCCTTCCGGCGCAATCAACAACGCCAGTCCTGCATCCAACACATCGAACGCGGTGCGCAGCGCCTGCCGATCGCCCGCGCCGCGATTGACCGGGAAGGCATCAAAAATCTTGATGATGGGGCCGATCAATTTATCGTCCATCGCTTCGGCTTTGGCCATCGAAATCAGCGGACGCGGGAACAGGCCGGTTAAGATCACCGGATCGAGAAAGGCAATGTGATTGATCATCATAATCACAGGCCCGCTCCGCGGAATATTCTCCCAGCCAACCTTCTCCAGGCGCAGCAGCAGTTTCATCGCGCCGCGCAGCGCAAACAACAAGACATGGCGCGTCAGGCTGGGCCGATAAGGGATAAAGCGATTTCGGATTTTTGATTTTTGATTTTTGACTTCGGTTTGCACCGGATCAATCATGGTTTATTCTTCATCGAGCATTGAGTGTTGATCAGTCGTGACACCGTATCGATCACTTGCTGCACGTCCAACTGCGTCGAATCGATGATGACGGCATCCGGCGCGGGCTTGAGCGGCGCAGTGACCCGGCTGCTGTCGATCGCGTCACGGCGTTTCATCGCTGCCAGAATTTCTTCATAAGGCTGCGAATGATTACCACGCGTCACGTTCTCCAGATGGCGCCGCCGCGCCCGTTCCTCGACCGAAGCATCGAGGTAGATTTTCAGCGGCGCTTCAGGCAGCACCACCGTGCCGATGTCGCGCCCGACCATGACCATCTGCCCCCGCAGGCCAATGCGGCGCTGCTGGGCGGCCATCGCCGATCGGACCCCGGGATAAGCCGAAACCGGCGACACCGCCGCTTCGACGTGGGGTGTGCGGATCGCCCACGTCACATCGACGCCGTCACAGATCACATCGTATTGCCGCCCGTCATCTTTCGAGGCAGGTTCTACATCAATCTGGATCGATTCGGCCAGACGCGTGATACCCGCCTCAGCGGCGATGTCGAGGCCGCGTTCGAGCGCCGCCCAGGTCACGGCGCGATACATCACGCCCGTGTCAAAGTAGAGATAGCCTAAATGCTCAGCTAAGGCCGCGCCGAGCGTGCTCTTGCCGGACGCGGCCGGCCCATCAATGGCAATCGTCGTTGGTCGCATGCCTGATTCCAGAATGAGGTGATGTGGCTGAATTCGATTCTACCCTATCGCCGGGAAGTTGTCCATTGCGCCGCAATAACTTTGCGCCGCCACAACTCAAAGCCAACCGATTCACATTTGCA
>JADGQE010000076.1 GCA_017882055.1 Thermoflexales bacterium | reverse complement strand
CCGCCGATGATATGAATCGGCTCCAGACGATAGCCGATTATCTCTTCGATCTTCTCGAGTACCCAACGATATTTCAACGCCAGACTTTCCAGCGCGCAGCGAACGATCGCGCCGTGGCTTTGCGGCACGCCTTGGCCGGTACGCTGACAATAGGCCTGAATCCGTGCGGGCATGTCGCCGGGTTTGAGAAACTCGGCAGAATCTGGATCGACGATGGCCGCAAAGGGTTCGGCCTGGGCCGCCATCTCCGTCAATTCAGCATACGAAAATGATTGTCCCTTGGCCGCCCAGGTTCGTTTGGATTCCTGCACCAGCCACAACCCCAAGATATTCTTCGAGAAGCAATATTGGCCGCCGACGCCGCCTTCGTTGGTGAAGTTATAGGTGAGACTCGCGGCGTTGATAATCGGCTCGGACACGTTCGTGCCCAAGATCGACCAGGTGCCTGAGCTAATCCACGCGAAGCGTTCACTTTCGGCAGGCACAGCAGCAACGGCTGAACCGGTATCATGACAGGCGGGCGCAATGACTTGCAGGTGACTGGCGCGTGTCTCTTCTGCCACGTCGGGATGGAGTTGACCCAGCACCGTACCCGATGGAATCACGCGCGGAAAAATATGAGACGGAATGCCCAGCGCCGCAAGCAAAGACTGCGCCCAATCACGCCGGCGCGGATCGTAGCATTGCGTCGTCGTCGCGATGGAAAACTCGCAAGCCTGCTGACCCGTCAGCCAATAATTAAATAAGTCCGGAATGGTGAGAAACCGATCGGCTGCGGCCAACCCCTCCGGGCTCGCCGTCACCATCGACAAAAGCTGATACAGGGTATTGATCGGCATGAACTGAATGCCGGTCTGATCGAAAATCTGCCCGCGCGATAGCCGCTTGAAGGCTTCAGCGAGCATGCCGTCCGTCCGGCTGTCACGATAGTGATAGGGATTTCCGAGCAGCCGGCCGCCCCGATCGAGCAATGCGAAATCCACCCCCCAGGTATCAAGGCCGATGCTGACGGGTGGTTGTTCTTGATGCGCGGCGCGGCTGAGACTGTCTTTGATCTCGCTCCAGAGTCGCAACACATCCCAATGCAAGCCATCGGGCAGACGCACGGGACCATTCGTAAAACGATGAACATCCGATAACGTGAGCCGTTCGCCATCGAAGGCGCCGAGGATGGCGCGACCGCTTTCCGCGCCCAGATCGATCGCTAAATAGGTGCGAGATTGAGCCATGCTGATCTTACCTGTCAATCAAGATGAAAAACTTCTTCCAACTCGACCATACTCTGATCGGCCTGAGCGCCGGACAAGTTCTCGAAGAACGGCGCCATAAAGGTTTGCCACTGCGTGTTGACGGCTTCTTGCGACATGCCGGCCTGCGCAGCCTGCAGGCTCTCGGGCGTTTCAAAGTAACCGAAGAGCAAACCATCTTCCCGCAGAAACAACGAGTAGTTGTGCCAGCCGGTGCGGCGCAGCGCAGCCAACATTTCCGGCCACACGGCTTGGTGGCGCAGCTTGTATTCTTCGATTTTGTCGGGCTTCACTTTGAGCAGGAAACCGATGCGTTTCATAGGTTTTAATCCAGCGGTCACTTCGGCAATCAGCTAAAGTGCGGCCAATTGCCGAAGTGACCTGCGAGCAGTTACGATTTTACTGCGGTGAGGCTTGCGGCCTACCAGTTGAACTTGTCGATGTTGTCTTTGTTATAGATGAACGGCAGGCCCAGCAGGACGTTGAGGCCCAGATCCGGGTCATCCTGAACGGTGTAGTCGCCCAGTCGGCCCGCGGTGAACTTGTCACCCGCCTTACCCGTGATCTTGCCGGTGGTCAGCGCGTTGAGAGCATAGACGGACAGGTAGCCGAGGTCGGCTGGATTCCACAGCGCGAATTCGGGAGAGGCGCCGTTCTTGACGTAGGCGCGCATCTGGTTGGGGGTGCCCAGACCGGTCACGAAGACCTTGCCCATCAGGTTCTTATCCGTAACCGCGCGGCCTGAAGCGGCAATACCGACCGTCGTCGGGGCGATGATGACCTTCAAGTCAGGATACTTCGTGATCAAACCCAGAGCTTCATTGTAGCTCTTGGTATCATCGTCATCCCCGTACACGACGCCGACCAGTTGCAGCTTGGCATATTCGGGCTTCTTCAGCTCTTCCTTCATGACCTCAATCCAGGCATTCTGGTTCGGGGCGGTCGAGGTGGCGCTCAAGATGGCGATCTTGCCGCCAGCCGCACCCGTTAAGTCCAGGGCCATCTTGATTTCGATGGCGCCGATGTCATGCAGCACGGCCTGATTGATATGAAGGACACGGCCATCTTTGCCAATGGCAGAGTCAAACGAAACCACTGGGATGCCGGCCGCGATCGCCGCTTTGCCGGTGGGAACCAGCGCATCCGAATCGTCGGCGGAAACAGCCAGGCCGGCAACCTTCTGCGCGATCAGCGAATTCAGCAGCTGGATTTGTTGAGTGGCGTCAGCAGCAGCGGGACCCTGATACAGAACTGTCACGCCCAGTTCCTTGGCGGCTTCCTGGGCACCGGCATTGGCGGTGTCGAAGTAAGGGTTGCCAAGGTTCTTGGGCACTAACACAAACACTTTAGCAGCTGCCGGCGCAGCAGGCACGGCGGTCGCTGGAGCTGCGGGCACGGCGGTCGCTGGAGCTGCGGGCACGGCGGTCGCTGGAGCTGGAGGCACAGCGGTTGGCGCTGGTGTTGCCGGGGTGCCACATGCGCTGAGCAACATGCTGACCACCAGGACGAAGGCCACTAAGGCAAAACTTAAACGGGTTTTCATGATCTTTCTCCTTCTTAGTTAGAAATGGGTTGAGTCGTACACAATTGAAAGTGCCAACAACATTTCTCCTGGATGGTCATCACCTCCTTCAGAATTAAACCAGGTATCTTCACGCACCTTGTAACGCGAACACCGTCGCCCGGGACCAGGAAAAGAACCAAACGAAGGCGATCACGACGATCGCCGCGACGGCCAGCAACATCAGTGTGCGTCGATTCCATCTTGACCGTTGGTCTCCGAAAATCTGGGGCAGGTTGGGCAATAGAATAGACAGGATGAGCATCAAACCGATGGCAATGCTTTGGACCTGGCCTTGAATATTCATTAGACCCATCCCGAAGCGCATCAGCCCGACCAATAGTAAAGCGAGAACTGCCCCGATCATGCTGCCCTTCCCGCCGTTAATGTCCACGCCGCCTAAGACCGTGGCAGTGATAACAGCTAATTCCAGGCCACCCCCAATATCGGGGCGAGTGCTACCGAAGCGAGCCGCCAGAACCAGACCCGCCAGTGACGACATCAGCCCGGATACTAAGAAAATGATCACCTTCACACGGGGAACTGAGATCCCGGAATAAATGACCGCTTCCTGATTGTTGCCAATCGCGTACAGGTAACGTCCGAAGGCCGTTTTGTGCAACACCAATCCGAAGATGACGGCCATGACCAGAAAGAGAACCATTGAAAACGGTATCGGTGTTCCAGGGATAGTTCCCTGTCCAATATAAGTGAACGAGGCCGGATAACCGCGAGCGGCCTGATCACCCAGCATGACGTAAGCCATACCCCGATAGAAGGCATAGGTGCCAAGCGTAATCACCAGGGCCGGAACTTTCAAGCGCGAGATCAAATAGCCATTGAGGAAACCGGCGGCGACGCCTAGCAGCAGCGCGGCCCCTGCCGCCAGCCAGATATTGAGGCCGTTGTTGAACAACAAGCCCATGAAGGACGCCGTCATCCCGAGCGTGGAAGCAACGGCCAGGTCCACATTCCCGGTGAGGATGATCAGAACCATCGGCAGCATCATGAGGCCCATTTCCATGAAGTCCGACGAGGCCCGAAACAGGTTTTGAACATCGAGGAAGTAAGGCGATAATCGGCTGTTGACGATCACCACGAGCGCAATCAAAGCCACCAGGAACCATTCCCAACGCAGGAACTTCGACAGGAACGGTCTGCGCAGGGGAGCTAAGCTGATAAAAGCCGAAGCGGATTTTTCCGAGGTGGTCATTTCGCAAAACCTCGCGTCATCGTCGTCTTAATTCGCCGTTGGATCGTCGCGTCTGAGATCACCGCCAGGAGAATCAAAAAGCCTTGTACGGCGAGCTGCCAGAACTGCGAGATGCTGGACAGCGTCAAACCATTCTGGATGATACCCAACAACAGCGCGCCCAATAGCACACCTGGCACGGTACCAATACCTCCCAACATGCTTACGCCACCGATGACGGCGGCTGCCACAGTCTGCAGCTCAAAGCCGAGGGCCGTGTTGGTCTGCGCCGCTTCGTAGCGCGAGGCCCACATCACACCCGCCAGTCCGCAAATGATCCCGGAGATGACATACACCATGAAAGTGACCTGTTGAGTGCGAATGCCCGAAATTTTAGCAGCTTCTGGATTAGTGCCCAGCGCATAAATGTCCCGACCGGCCTGGATGTGGTTGAGAAAAACATACGCAATAACGGCCACGATAATGGCCACCACCACCAGATTGGGAAGCCCCAGCGACATGCCCTTGGCCAACTGCTTGAAACCGGAAGGCAAATCGATGGGGTTGACCCAATCGCCGTTGCTGTAGAAGAAAACCAGCCCCCGATAAATACTCAGCGTGCCAAGCGTGGCAATGATCGGTGGAACCTTGCCCACGGTGATGATAAGCCCGTTCACACTTCCCAACACACTGCCTAAACCAATGCCCAATAGCACGATGAGAATGACCGGCGTTTCTGGATAGGCCTTGAGCACGAACGACACCATCATGGCCACCAGGGCCAAGGTCGAAGCCACGGAGAGATCGATGCCGCGTGTAATGATGATCATGCCTTGAGCCAACGCGATCATCGCTAAAATCGAGATATTCAACAAGATGTCCTGGAAGTTGTCGAAAGTGAGAAAGCCCGGACTTTGCAGACTGATGATGACGATCAATAGCAGGATAAAGCCAATTAAGGCCAGCTCTCGATACTGGGCAAAGAAAGAGAATAAACTGCGTTTTGAAGTGGCTGGATGATCAGTGGTCATGGATGCGTCTCCAAGTCACGCCTGCGTTATACGGCTTGTGTGGCGGCCAGCATGATTTTTTCCTGAGTCGCTTCACTTCGACTAAACAAGCCGGTTACCTGACCTTCGTGCATCACCAGGATGCGATCGCTCATCCCCAGCACTTCCGGCAACTCGGAAGAGATCATCAGGATCGCAATCCCCTGGGCAGCCAGATCGCTCATCAAGTGGTGCACTTCGGCTTTGGTTCCAATATCGATCCCGCGCGTCGGCTCGTCCAAAATCAAGATACGCGGATTCGTCGACAACCACTTGGCCAACACGACTTTTTGTTGATTCCCGCCCGAGAGCTCACGTGCTTTCTGCCAGACGGTGGTGGCCTTGACCTGCATCTGGGTGGCGGCCTGATAGGCTGCCCCGTGAGCGTCCTTCACGTTCAGCCAGCCCCGGCTGGTAAAATGAGTCAGCCTGGGTAAGGTGATGTTATCGGTGATGTCCATCGGCAGGACCAATCCGTGATGTTGACGATCTTCCGGCACCAGCGCCAGGCCATGCTGCATCGCCTGTCCGGGGTTTGTGATATGAACCGATTGGCCTTCAATCTCGATGGTGCCTTCATCCGCCGGCGCAACGCCAAAGATCGCCTGGCTAACCTCCGTCCGACCCGCGCCCACCAGCCCGGCCATTCCCAGAATCTCGCCCTTGCGCAATTCAAACGAAACATCTTTGAAGCTGCCTTTGCGAGTCAGATTCTTCACCCGCAAAATCACTTCTCCGGCTTCGACCTCTTTCTTCGGGAACATATCTTTGATCGTCCGGCCAACCATCATGCGGATTAAATCTTCTTGAGTAACGCCGTCCATCGATCGGGTGTCCACATACCCGCCATCGCGCAGCACGGTCACTTTATCGGCAATTTCGAAGAGCTCTTCCAGGCGGTGGGAGATAAATAGAATCGCGGTACCCGCTTCACGTAAGCGGCGAACAATCCGAAATAAATCGGCCACCTCGTTCAGGGTCAGCGCCGAGGTTGGCTCGTCCATGACCAGGATGCGGGCATTGACGGATAACGCCCGGGCAATCTCAATCATTTGTTGTTGAGCAATGCTGAGGTAGCGGGCTTTGGTTTTGAGGTTCAGGTGAATGCCTAATGAACTCAGCAACGCTTCCGCTTCACGATACATTCTGCGCCAATCGACCAGCCCGCCGGCCCGTGTCGGGCGCCTGCCCACAAAAATATTCTCGGCAATATCCAAATCGGGGAAGATGCTCAGCTCTTGATAGATCGCCGAGATGCCCTGCGCCGCTGCCTCGCGTGGATCCCCGAGATGTATTCTCTGATCATTCAAATAGATTTCGCCCGTGTCGGGCTGATGCACGCCCGTGATCACTTTGACCAGCGTGGATTTACCGGCGCCATTCTCGCCCAACAGCGCATGGACTTCACCCGAGTGGAGTTCCAACTGCACGCCGTGCAAAGCGTGGACGCCGGCGAAACTCTTGCTGATATTCGTCATCCGTAAAGTGTTTTCGTTCATGCGGTCTCTGCGTTTTTAGTCTCTGACACAGCCTGGATAAACGTGTGTTCCATATACACGGCCGGCGGCACCGGCTCGCCGCGCAATATCTTGAGGGCTAATGGGATCAGCTTTTCGCCGTACAACTCCGGTGAGAAGCTGGTCGAGCCAATGATGCACGAATGCGGCTGGCGCAGTTCTTCGCGCACACGTCGATCGGCGCCCTGCCCGACGATCACCACATCCGGCTGCCGATGCAGACGACTGGCGGCATTCAAAGCGCCCATGGCCGCGTCGTCGTTAAATGACACCACGGCCAGGCGGTGTACATCGGGGAGTCTCTTCAGTGCGGCCAGCACTTGCTTTTCGCTTTGCTCAGCCGTGTTGCCGCAATCTAAGGTGATTTGTTTGTCAGCAGGCACTTCGCCGATGATCGATTGCAGACCATCGAGTTGACCTTGAATGCGGGCCGCTGGCAGTGTGCCCGCGCGCGGTTCCACTAGCACGATCACATGATCGACCTCACCTGCCCAGCACGACTTGATCCACTCGCCCAGCGCGACACCCGCCATGTGCCCGGCCCGATAGTTATCCACGCCGAAGAAGGTCGCGCCAATCATCGGAATATCGACGGCGATGACGGGGATGTTGGCTTGCCGGAAACGATCGATGATGCGGTTGCCCGCCTGTTCATCGATCTGATATTCGATCACCAGGTCGAGGTTCTGCGTCAAAAAGCGCTCAGCCACTTCCATGGCCACTTTACCGTTCAACTGATTGTCGGCGATGATCAGATCGATGTTGCCTGCCTCTTGTGCGGCCCGTTCCAATCCGCGCCGCACGTCGATACTCAGCGGACTCTGCTCGGTGAGATTGGCGAAGCCGATCCGATAATGGCCGTTGGTCCGATCGGAGGGCGTGAAAGCCGAGACTGAATCCTCGCCGCAAATCGTGAACGGCGCCGAGGCATGTCGAAGTTGTTCGATCCAATCGGGGCTAAGACCGTCGTCGGTGAAGATGTGCGAAATCTGATCCAGCTGTGCAAACGGCATCAGATCGACTTTGCCGAATTTGCTGGAATCGATCAGCGCCACCACCGAACTGGCCGCCGCGATCATCTTGCGCTTGAGCTGGGCTTCGTTGATATCGACTTCGTATAAGCCATTGTCCAGGGCAATGCCCGTGGAGGAGAGGAAGGCGGTCTTGATGTGCAGGTCTTCCAGCACGCGCTCGGTGATCGGACCGGTGACCGAGGTCCCATCGGCGCGCAGCATACCGCCCAACAGGATCACGCGGTTCGACGGATTTTGCGCCAGGCTGCGAGCAATCTCGACGCCGTTGGTGATGACGGTGAGATTGCGGCGATCTTGCAAGAAGTGAGCGAGGTAATAGACGGTGGTACTGGCATCAAAGAGGATTGAGTCGCCGTCTTCGACGAGGTCGGCCGCCCAGCGTGCCATGCGTTGTTTCGCTAAAGCCTTGATGCGTGCCCGCGCTGAGAAGGCCGGGCTTTCGCCACGCGGCGCACTGCCAACGACGGCACCGCCCCGCACCCGTTTTAGCTGCCTGGATTCGGAAAGTGCCCGCAAATCGTTTCGAACTGTGCCTTCCGACACGCCAAGTAATTTGGCAATCTCGGGGACTCTGACACCCGGTTGCTTCTGAATCAGTTCCAGTAAGCGTTGCCGTCGCTCGAATGTGGTCAAGTAGCAAACCTATTCAGAATGCCGTTGTACTTAAAATTACCGAATGTCTGCCGAAATTTAGTGTATTCAATATATCATGCTATCGAAATTTGTCAATAGGGAAAAGTTTCAACAAGATTAAACAGACACTGTGTATTCTTATCGCATAACCGCCTTACAATCCGGTCGCGCAGCTGCCATGCGATTCATCGGCAGCAGAGGTGCCACCGTTGTTGCCGGGGGATAATTCGGCAGGGGTTTTCTGGAGAGGACCTCGGGGTCGAGTGGCCGTTCGTTCCACTGACAATAGAGCTACGCCAGGGTTTGCCCCAGCATTCCCGACTCTGGAATCCCGCACGGCCAGATCTCAACCGGTGTTCCCTGGTAATGATGGGCCAAGGCGGCCGAAAGGTCACGCGCTGCCGCGATGCTGCGTGCGATGACGATGGCAAACCCGCCGCCGCCTGCCCCTGCCAACTTGCCGCCGTTGATGTGCGGACTCATGACTTCGAACAATCGATCGATGAATTCGTTGGTGCAGCCGGGGTCCATGCGTTTGTTGATCACCCAGTGCTCGCTCAACAATTCGCCAAAGACGCTCACCTCGCCCGCTTCCAGCGCGTCACGCATCGCCACGGCCAGCCGCGCGATCTCCTGTTGAATCCACACCATTTCGGGATCGCGCGCCATCCAACGGCCCATCACCGAACGCAGCAAGTTTTTGGCGAGTCGCTGCCGGCCGGTGTAGACCAACAGCAAGCGGCTGGCGAGTTCTACTCTGGTGGCCGGCGAGAGCCGGGTCGGTTCAATATGAATTTGCTGCGGCAGACCGGGCGCGGTTGAGACGAGCTTGATCCCGCCCCACAATCCGCCCACTTGATCTTGCCAGCCGCCGCCGGTCGTGAGCATTTGCTCCAGGCACAGGACCTCATCGAAGAGCTGGGCGGGTGTTACCTCCAGCCCGATTAATCTGCCCAGACAATTCAACACCGCCCCGGCCATGATCGAACTGGTGCCCAACCCCGAGCCGCGCGGAATTGACGTCTGGGTCGAGAGTTTTAAGCCACCGCCAAGCATTTGGCACAGGCTACGCACGGGTGTGTCCGGATCCAGATCGAGCGGCACGATACCCTTGAGCACAAGCGCCGCCTTTTGCAGGGCGAAGGGATCAGCCGGATTAGCGTAGTTCGTCAATTCACCGACGCGATCGGGTTCCAGCCTGGCCTCGATATCCAGGCTTTCCAAAATCAGGCGTGGTTGGTTCAGCCACGCGGCCTCAGCCACAATCGGATGAGCGCCGCGTAAAGTAATGGCGGCGTTCAACACGGTTCCACCTTTCTCGATGCTGTAGGGTGGCGTGTCCGTCCAGCCACCGCCAAAGTCGATGCGGGCGGCGGCTCTAACCTGTATGCCGCGTCCGTTCTCCAACGCCTGATGATGTGTCTTGATTCGCTGTGCAGAAGTCGACGGCAGTCCGCTCACAGACATCTCAATCATCTGCGCCAGAGTGGTAAACGCCTTATCTTCCCAGTCGGATTGCCCGCTTGCCTCGGCCAAAGCTTTGTAGCCGCGCAGGCGTAGAAGAGGATCGGTGCGGGCCAGCCAATCACCGATCAGCTCGCAGCGGCGCAGGACGTTGCTGGTGACAGAGCCGAGCAGCTTTTTCGCTTCCGCAGCAGGTTGCTCGGCTTGAAAGGCAGCTTGAAAGTGGCGAGCGGCAATGTAATCTTCAATTTGCGTGAGGTCGGCCAGAATGCGTTCGCTGTCTGCCAGCGCAAAGCTGTGTGCCAGCGAAAGTCTATGGGCCGCCTGCCATTTTTCTCGCCAGGCGGTCGAGGCATTGGCAGGATCTTGCAGGGGCAGCGATAGTGCCAGGCTTTCGTCTCGATTCGTGGTCAACGGGTATAAGTGCGCATTCCAAAGCGTTCGCGCTTCCGGCGGAACATCCGGCCAGATGATCTCAGGCGCAATTCGGGCGGCGGACAGCCAATCGGCCCATGAACGATTCATGATGGTACTCGACGGCGCATCGCAGGCGCGCTTGGGATCATCGTGCAGACCGTAGATGCGCGTAACAAAGCCGCCTGCGACCGGCAATTGATGCAATACGATGTCGCGTGTCAGCGCGATCGGTTGGGCCGTGTCCACATTGGAAACAAGGGTCGCGCCTTGCCACGCGAACGGTCCGGTCAGGCGACTATCGACCACGAGGGCGAGTTGACTGGCTGGTGATGCCGCTGCCGGCACTGCCGCCTCTACTGCGGAATTGATGAGCGCCAGCGACGAAGCACCATCGGGTGGCCAGGCTTCCGCGTGAGACGTCCAATCACAAATGTGCTGCAAAGCGGGATCGGCGACGGTTTCCCAATATTCATGCGAGGTACCAAAGTGGATAAACATCGCGGGTTGCAGCCGCTCGGATGTAAAGGAAGTGCCCCGCAGCCGTTGCCAGATGACCTGGCGCGCCTTCTGCACTTCAGGCGTAGCAAGTCCATCACTGGTGTCGGCCAGATAGTCGTCTAACGTCGTGGATTGTGCGAGGGGCAGCACGAGATCGCCATAGAAATTGAGCGCCGAGTGTGGCGTGGACTCGAGCGGCGGTACGCGGCAAATCGCGGCGACGGATTCCGATTGGACGAGCGCGGCAAATTTGAGTGCGGTGGCCGAGTCCAGCCAGACCAGGCCCGTGTCAATCTGGACGGTGCCATCAGTGTGGATGGCATTCCAATGCGTCAGTTCTGGCGCAGACGGCTTGTGCAGATAAGCCCGCACGCGATGGGTGTGCAGGCTGGACGTGTCATCGCCGTGGACGTAAACGCCATGCCGCAGTCCCATCTCGATAGAGGCAGCCGCCGCCACGCCGATTACGCCGCCGCGCTGAAACGAAATTTGCAGGTGATCAAACACCAGCAACACGTCGCCGGACGCGACGAGGACACCGGGCGGCAGCGATGTGCTGCTCAGGCCGCTGAGGCCGATTAGAAATTCGTCAAAGATCGTCGAGGCGCGTCCATCGGGCAAAACCCGCGGCACACGCGCAAAGAGTTTGCCGATTGCCGAACAGTGCGGCAAGCGGCGCGAATCACCGCCGGAGTGAATGATGAGAATGCGTTTACTGGTGAGGGTGTCGTCTTCGCGTGCCAGTTGCGCCAGCACGCGCAACGTCGCGCCGCCTGATCCGATACGCTGACCATCTGGATCGGCAATGACGAGAAAGCGTGTGTTGGCGGGCAATAGCCCGGTCGCGCGCCGCCAGTCCAATTGCCCGCGATACATACTCGCCTGACGTGCGTCGCTGGCCGTCAAGACACAAATGTCCCAGCCTAACCTGGAATTCGGCTTGAGTGAGGCCAGATATTGATGCCAGTTATCACGGTAAGCCTGTTGGAGGAACTCGACGTGGGTGTGATCGGACATGCTTATTTCCTGGTGGATGTGAGTGGCTGATGCACGGCAAGCTGCCAGCGCAACCGAGTGTAACACGATGCTGATGAAATGCCAAAGCCGCATGGTAAGCTTTATTCGTGAGGAAACGCGCGGAGCGCGAATACCGGGATTGGAACGCTATTCGCACCTGGGCCGATAGCGTCCGCCCGCTGTTGCTTGAATAGACTTGTGGGTAGTGGTTACATGGTAACTCTAGTTTCGGCCATTTTTCTGTGCCATTTCCGAATTACGAATACCTGGTTTTCAAGGCGTTTTCCGCGCTGAAGGGCAAAAACGCTGGCATCGTTGATCCCAGTCTTAACCTGCGCCGCCAGATGGCCGAGCGGTCAACCC
>JADGQE010000417.1 GCA_017882055.1 Thermoflexales bacterium | reverse complement strand
CAGTGGTAGAGATTCCGCCCATGTCCGGTGCAGTGCGCCGGCGCCTGGCGGGCCACCCGTGCATCGCACGGGACATGGCCTGGGCCGCCAGGCGTCGCTACGCTCGGAATGACACGACCGTAACCGAAACGGAAATTTGCTCAAGACTTTGTCCGAAATAACAAACTGGGATGTCGATGCACGCAGATTCCGTAGATAAAATGGCGAAGTCGTAGTTCGGTGGCGACGTTAAAAGAAGCGCAGAGCCTGGGGATCTTCTCCAGCCAAAGATTGCATCGCCTCAATCGCTAGAAATAATCCACCTGCGACTAGCACAGTCATCTTCCGATCGATTGTCATGTCGCGTGCCAAAGCGACTGCTTGTTCAATCGTGTCGGCCTCAAAGGTCGGCAGGTCTGATCGATGTTTCTTCACGACGGCGGCAATATCGGCAACCGGACTGCCTCTGTGATAAGCGCGGGTGCAGATGACGGCGCTTGCTACCTGAAGCAGGCGCGAGACAATCTGCTCTACTTCTTTGTTGTACGAAACTCCGGTCACGAGCAAAATAGGCTGATCTCGAATAACGCTGTGCACGGTTTCTATCAAGCAATCAATTGCCCCCGGTGAATGTCCAACGTCGACGAAAATATCTGGAAGGGAGCCGATCTTTTGGAAGCGCCCCATGTTTCTGACTTGAGCCAGTCCCTGATAGACGGCGGCGTTGAACTTCGCTCCGGCTAGCTGTGGATAATGTTGCTCGATCCATTTTCGCGCCAACAACACGGCGACTGCGGCATTGATGATCTGATGGTGACCCTGCAGGCCAATCCTCAGATCGTTGTAACGAACGCCGTCAATAT
This sequence comes from Thermoflexales bacterium, assembly GCA_017882055.1. GTDB lineage: Bacteria > Chloroflexota > Anaerolineae > Fen-1058 > Fen-1058 > JADGQE01. The sequence goes on along the minus strand of JADGQE010000417.1, from coordinate 2,704 downwards.
CGATATCAACCACCATCACATTCGCGACGAACTCGGTTCGGTGCAGGATACACGTCTCGTCTGTGCTAACGGGCGTGATATGTCGTAATTCACAGTAAGCTTTTAACCGGCGCAGAACGTCATTGTCGATGTGACCAATCACGAGTGTGCCTTGTTCAGGACACAAATCGGCTTTGTCGTAGGCGATCAATTCCAGCGTGTGCCCCAACAATTCCGTGTGTTCCAGGTCGAGCGAGGGCAGCCCGACTAATTTGCCCGGCACGATCCGGGTCGAGTCGTAGCGCCCGCCGATGCCGGCTTCGACCACCAGGGCATGGGGTTGAAGTTGGACAAAGTGATAGAGCCCCATGGCTGTGAACGACTCAAAAGCCCCGATCGTGTCCGATGGATATTGTCGGGAGTATTCAGCCTGCTGAGCTAAGAACCAATCGAGCGTTTCGGCCAGTTCATGATCCGAGATGTGATTTCCGTTGATCGATATTCTTTCGTTGAATCGAATCAGGTGCGGCGAAATATATTGTCCGACCTGGAGTTCCAGCGCCTGCAGGATGGATGAGACCATCGCGCAGACACTGCCTTTGCCATTCGAGCCAGTCACTTTGATGGCGTCCAGATTCGTCAGCCAGTGCGTGACCCGCAGATCCTGAGTGAGCCAGAGCATCCGATGCAGGCCGACGCCCGCGCCAAACTTGGGGATGGCTAACAAGGTCGATACAATCTCTTGATAAGAACGATCCATGCGATCAACTCTCCAGGTCTTGCAGGATCCGGGCCGTGGGAATCCAGTAGTCACGGGCCTCGCCCAGTATATAGAGCGAACCGGTGATCAGCAATAGATCATCCGCGTCGAGTTGTGGCAGAATCAAATCAATACCTTCGCGGACACTGCCGGCGACATCGCAGGGCAGGGCGGGCTTCATTTCCCGGATGACATCAGCCAGGGCGCTGGCTGCCAATGCGGGCTTGCCGGGAACATGCGGTTGCACGGTCACGACGCGCGAGAGAGCTGGCAGCAGGACCTGCATCCCTGCGTGGGCATCTTTGGTCATCAACATGCCGATGATGGCCGTTACCCGCTTGTTGGGATAGAGGATTCGCAGACTGTTTGCCAGGGCCTGCAGTTTGTGAGGGTTGTGCGCACCATCGAGCATCACCAGCGGTCTCGCCTGTACTATTTCCATACGGCCAGGAAATTTGACGTTGGCTAACGCCGCTTGAATCGTTTCAAGCGTCAGGGGCAAGCCATAGCGTTCACGCAACACATCCGCCGCGGCCACGGCCAGTGCAGCATTGACGGGTTGAAATGCGCCGCTCAAGCTGAGCCGCAAATTAGCATAGTGGTGGAACGGCGTCCGGATCGACAGGTGCGCGCCTGCGTGGTCAAGGTGATGGACGTCGAAATCGAAGTCTGGTCCGAGACAGTACAGTTGCGCTTTCTGCTTGGCGGCTTCTTCACGGATCACGCGCAAGACCGATTGATCCGTTGCCGCTGTCAGCGCGGCTTGTTGAGATTTGATGATGCCGGCCTTATGATAGGCGATCTCTGGCAGCGTTTGCCCCAACACTTCCGTGTGGTCGAAGTCAACGTTGGTGATCACGGCCAGGCATGCGGGCAGCGTGTTCGTTGGATCGAACCGGCCACCGACACCGGTTTCTACAATGGCCCAATCCACCTCTCGTTGCGCAAACCACAAGAACGCCAATGCCGTCCAGGCCTCGTTGTAGCGCAGAGCCGTAAACGGTCGCCCGGCCGCGGCCCAATCGGTATGCAGCTGCTTGAACCTTTCGACCAGCGCGATGAATTCTGGCAGGTTAATCAGCTGGCCATCAATTTGGAGCTTCTCATTGCTCACTTGCAAGTAGGGGCTGACATGCGAACCGGTATGCAGCTGGCAGTGCTTCAAGAGCGCGGCGAGCATGGTGACCACTGAACCTTTGCCGCTCGTCCCGGCCACGTGAATCGAGGGATATTTAGCTTGCGGGTTGCCGGCAAAGTTGAGAAAATCGGCTGCGCGCGCAAGCTGCTCCTGAAATTCTTGCCGGCGCGCTTCCGAACTGTCGGTCTGCAGGTAGCGTGTACCAGCCGGATCAGTAATCAAAGATTCCAGCCAGTGAACCTGGCGTTTGAATTCCACTTGTTGCGGGCTTGGGGCCAAATCTGACTGTTGAACAGTCATAGCGCCTCCTCACTTGGGACATGGCTGGCCGAGGGTAGAATGAATGTGTCGGCAGATTGTACAGCAGGCGTAGGTGTAGTCAAGTCTCCAGGCACGTCATCCGTTATTTATCGGTCGAAGAAGTTGCAGGCCGCTGGCTGTGACGATCTTTGACCACTACGCAGCAATTCTCAATTTGGCATCTGGCGATTGAAATCGCGCCTGAAGGGCCTACCGCCGACCGTCGGCCTGCGCCGACGACGCCCCGTCCACGTAGGTGGACGCTCAGCCAACGGCTCAAGAGGCGCGACTTCGAGTCGCCTGCCCATTACGACAGGTCAAATTGAGAATTGCTGACCACTACGCCAGGCGCTTGACACATCAGCTGGCATCAGTTAGACTCGCGGCGTGAGGCCCAAGGCTGAACGGCCCGCCAGGCGGGCGTGGAGGTTGAATTGCGTTTCTGGATACGCTGTGTGATGGTGCTGAGCTGCGCGTTGATTCTGTCCGCGTGCGGTTCGCGCCCACTCTTGTCGAAAGCATCGTTT
>JADGQE010000075.1 GCA_017882055.1 Thermoflexales bacterium | reverse complement strand
CTGGCGAAGTGGGTGGGCAAAGACAGCTGGACTTTGATGCTCGATGGCTACGCGCGCTGTGTGCGCATCGTGCGCGAGATCAAAGAGCCGCTGCCGCTGGATGTCGCCAAAGATAAAGATCCTCATACACAAGTGTTGTTCAAAGCCTATGCGGCCGCGCAAAAAGCGATTGGGCCAAGCAGCACCGTCGACGAGTTCTTCACTGCGCTCACGCCGCTCATCGAGCCAATCACGACGTTTTTCGACAAAGTCCTCGTCATGCACGAAGATCCAGCGATCCGCGCCACACGGCAAGCGCTGCTGCAGCGCATCTGGCATCTGGCTGATGGGATTGTCGATCTGACGAAAGTTGAAGGTTTCTAATGGCAAGCCATCCAGCTACGCGCAGAGTCTATCTGGATGTCTGCGCTCTGTCACGCCTGTTCGACGATCAAGTACAAGCCCGTATACGGCTTGAGACAGAAGCTGTAAAATTTATTCTGAGCCATTCGCGCGCGGGCAACCTTCGCCTGGTTGTCTCGCCCGCTCATCGAGTTGAGATCGAAATAATTGACAACTTAGACGAAAGAAAATCACTTGAGGGGATATTGGTAACTACTCAGCCTGCGTCATTGCGAGCGCTTTTTGCGAAGCAATCTCCATGCTGATCAACGAACGTTGCCGTCAGCGCCAGAGACTGCTTCGTCGCAAACAACGCTCCTCGCAGTGACGGCTGAGTAGTTACTAGAATTCTGTGAAAAGCGCCGAAATCTCATTGACTTAGCGAGCTAATTGTGGTAAAGTGAGCGCGTAGGATAGGAAAGTCACTGTTCGGCCTGAAGGTAGCACCAGTACCCGCCAGTCTTTTCGTCTGGTGGGTACTTTCTATTTCGGCGATGAACCTCGTTAATCTATCCCAATTTCTTTTTCGCAATAAGGAGCGACTGGAACATGAGTGATCGTATTCAAGGTACTGTGAAGTGGTTCAACGCGGCCAAAGGTTATGGCTTCATCGCACGCGAAGATGGCGAGGATGTGTTCGTTCACCACACGGCGATTAAGTCCGAAGGCTACCGCACGTTGAACGAGGGCCAACGGGTTGAGTTCACCGTTGAGCGCGGTCCCAAGGGTCTTCAGGCTAGTGATGTAGTTCCCGTTTAAGGATACGGACAGACCACCAATGAACAAGAAACTGTTTGTGGGTAACCTGAGTTACGCAACGACCGATGAGCAGCTGCGCGTCATGTTCGAGGCGATCGGGCCGATTACGTCGGCCGCGGTCATCACCGATCGGTTCTCAGGCAAGTCGAAAGGCTTCGGCTTCGTCGAAATGGAGTCCGAAGAATCGGCGCGCGCGGCGATCGAGGCTCTGAACAACAAAGAGTTGAATGGCCGCAATATCACGGTCAGCGAAGCTCGCCCGCCGGCGGAACGCTCGAGTGGCGGCTTTGGCGGCGGACGCAGCGGCGGCTTTGGCGGCGATCGCGGCGGCTTTGGCGGCGATCGCGGCGGACGCGGTGGTGATCGGCGCGGCGGCGGCGGTGATCGGCGCGGCGGCGGCGGTGATCGCGGCGGCAGCCGGTAAAAAGCCCCTCAGTTTGTTCAACACAAAAGCGCAGAGGTTAGCCTCTGCGCTTTTTCTTTGTGTATCAGATCGCGCTGAGTTTTAACTCAGGAGCTGCGGGAACCAGCTGACGACGATTAAGATCAACGTTAAGACGATCAAGATCGCTACCGTGATCCAGGCCAGGGTATTGAAGATCCGGCCATTGACGTATTTGCCCATGCGGCGTTTGTCATTGATTAGCCGCAGCATTACAATCAAGACGATCGGCAGCAGTACGCCGTTGAGCGTTTGGCTGGACAGCATTGCGTCGATCAACGACTTGACGGGCAGCAGAATGATGCCCGCGCCCAGCACGATCAGTGCGGTGTAGGTGCTGAAGAAGATCGGCGCTTCTTTGAAGCTGTGATTGACCCCCATCTCCCAACCGAAGGCTTCACATACGACATAGGCGGTTGACAACGGCAGGATCGCCGCCGAGAAGATCGAGGCGTTCAATAGTCCAAAGGCAAACAGGGTCGACGCGTATTGCCCGGCCAGCGGGCCCAAGGCCAGGGCCGCATCTTTGGCCGTGCCGACTTGCACGTTGTTGGCAAACAGCGTCGCTGCACAGGCAATGGTAATAAAGGTGGCGACGAATACGGCGAAGAGTGAGCCGAGGATCACGTCGATCCGTTCGTAGGCGTAGTCCGTTATTTTCAGCCCTTTGTCGACGATCGAAGCCTGCTGATAGAACTGCATCCACGGTGCGATGGTCGTGCCGATAATGGTGACGAAGATCGTGACGTAGCCGACGTCGAAGTGAAACGTCGGCGTGATCATGGCGCGCCCCACTTGCGCCCAGGGCGGATTCGCCATAATTCCGGATGCGACGTACGTCAAATACAAGGCGCTGGCGACGAGGAAAACGCGTTCAACGCGCTTGTAGCTGCCTTTGACGATCAGCAGCCAGACGACTGCCGCGGCAATCGGTACGGAAACGTATTTGCTAATGCCGAAGATTTCCATGCTGGCGGCCACGCCGGCGAATTCGCTGACGGTGTTGGCGAGATTGGCGATCAGCATGATGCCGATAATGATGGTCGTCCAGCGCACGCCCATGCTCTCACGGATCAGATCGGCCAGGCCCTTGCCCGTGACCACGCCCAGCCGCGCGCTCATTTCTTGAATGATGATCAAGGCCAGTGCCACCACGGGCATCATCCACAATAAACTGTAGCCATAGTGCGCGCCCGCGACGGAATAAGTGGTAATGCCGCCGGCATCATTATCGACGTTGGCGGTGATGATGCCCGGCCCGATGACGGCCAGCAGCAACGCGATTCGCATTCGGAAGGGTTTGAGTCTTCGCCAGAAGTTCATGGGATTAGAGCAGAGCGATTGGCCGAAGGTGGTCAATCAGGCAATTGGTTACCGGTTGACCAACTCAGTGGTATAGCTTCGGCAGGCGTTTCTTCCAGGCCGTCGGAATGATCTTGTCGAGTGCGTCGTCGGCAGTGACGATGCCGTGCAGCCGATTCTCATCATCGACCACCGGCACGGCCACGAGGTTGTATTTGGCTACGGCCTGGGCCACCTCTTCCTGGCTGTCCATGAGATTCACGCTGACGACGCGGCGGTGCATAAACTGGGTCACCGGCGTTTCGGGTTTGGCCAAAACGACTTCGCGCAGCGAGAATACACCCGTGAGATGGTTTTCCTGATCGACGACGTAGATGTAGTAGATCGTCTCGGCTTCGCTCGCTGTCTCGCGCAGCACCGAAATGGCCTGCTCGGCCGTGAGGCCGGGCGCGACCGCGATATACTCGGTGTTCATGATGCCGCCCGCCGTGTCTTCTGGATACGCCAGCAGCTTGCGGACGTCGGCGGCCTCCTCACGCTCCATCAGGTTCAGCAATTCCTTGCTGCGATCTTCCGGCAGTTCGGCCAGCAGATCGGCGGCCTCGTCGGGCGCCATCTCTTCCAGCACGTCGGCTACCTTCTCATCCGACATGGTTTCGACCAGGCTGGCCTGAAATTCCGGCTCGACTTCTTCCAGCGTATCGGCCAGCGTTTTCATATCGAGCGATTCGAGGAATTTGTCGCTTTCAGTGCGAGTGAGGTCGCTGATGATCTCGGCCAGATCGGCTGGATGTAGTTCCTTCATTTTGCTGCTGGGCACTCGCAGCCGCATCGGCTGATTGGTATCCAGCATCTCCACCTGGTCCCAGGAGATCATGCCCGGTGCGGCGCGTTGCCCGACGCGCTGGGCCACTTTGCTTAGCCCCAATCGCCGCAGCAAGCCCAGTCCGCCGACGTCGACGTTGGCCACATAGAACTGGCCGCTCACGCGCGCCAGTTCCAGATCGTTGACCCGCACGACGCGCATGCCATCCGTGTCGATGATCTGTTTATCCAGCACGTCGCGCGCCAGAAAAATATCGTGTTCGCTGGGTTGATAAGGGACGATCTCCGTGAGACGTTTGTTGAGGGGAATCGCCGGTGCGATCAGCACAGCCACATCGGCGAAGGGCACGAGCAACTGCCCACCCGATCGTTTGACGGCAATCGCAATGATATTGGGATGCGGCATCTCGCCCCGGACAACGGCGACCATATCGTCGAGTTGGCCGATGCGCACACCATCCACGTCGGTGACGGGCTTTCCGAGGAGTTCACTGACATAAGCCATACTTCATCGCCAGGCGCGCAAGAATCCCGGAGGGCGGGAGGCGGACCATCAGGTCGGGGAAAAATGATCCACAGCGCCGCAAAATCTTAGCACCCTTGCAACCGCGTGTCAACTACTAAAATCGATTTTGTCCGCAGAGGCTGTTGATCAATGCTGATACTTCTGTGTTCACAACTTGATCAATCAATCTGCGGCCCGCTGCGCGGTCTGCAAACAGTGTGTGGTTGCGATACAGTGTGGTATAGTTTGTTGAGAATTTTGCGGATACAGGATACTGACAATGCCCAAAAGCTACCTGATCGACATGGATGGCGTGATCGTTCGCGGCAATGAACTGATTCCGGGGGCTGATGCCTTTCTCGATCGATTGCATCAGCGCCAGCTCAAGTTCCTGATTTTGACCAACAATCCGATCTACACTCAGGTCGATCTCCAGCATCGGCTCCAGCGTATTGGCCTCAATGTCACCACGGATCACCTCTATACCTCGGCGCTGGCGACGGCGCTGTTTCTTAAGGCGCAGAAACCAAATGGTACGGCTTTTGTTCTGGGAGAAAGCGGCTTGACTGAAGCGTTGCACGAGGTCGGCTATGTGCTGACCGAGCACAACCCCGATTACGTGGTGCTGGGTGAAACAACCTCGTTAAGTTACGGCAAGATGACACAGGCTGTGCGTCTGGTCAGCCAGGGCGCACGTTTCATTGCCACCAATCCAGACCCCAATGGCCCCGGCGACGGCGGAATCGTTCCGGCCTGCGGGGCAGTCGCTGCGCTGATCGAATCGGCCAGCGGCGTCCCACCCTATTTCATCGGCAAACCCAATCCGTTGATGATGCGTACCGCGCTGCGCTACCTGGGCGAACATTCGGAGAATACGATCATGGTAGGCGATCGCATGGACACCGATATACGTGTGGGCACAGAGTCCGGACTCGAGACGGTGCTGGTCCTATCCGGCGTGACCACGCGCGACATGATTGATCGCTTTCCCTATCGCCCGACGCGGATTGTCGATTCAGTGGCGGACCTTGAAGTATGACCGAGTGACAAGGTGACCGGGTGACAAGGTGCTCTTGCTGCTCGGATCACCTTGTCACCTTGTCACCTGGTCACTGCGTCATTCTATCGACAGACGATGACTTCTAACTCCAACATTCCTTTTGTGGCGCTGCGCTACCGCGATTTCAGGTTGCTGTGGTTTGGTCAGCTGATCTCGCAGGCTGGATCAGCCATGCAGATTGTGGCGATTAACTGGCATGTCTCGGTCCTGACCAATTACGATCCGCTGGCGTTGGGTTTGGTCGGCCTGTCACGCGTCGTGCCGATTATTTTCTTCTCGTTGCTTGGCGGGGCGATGGCCGATGCCTACGATCGTCGCAAGATGATGCTCGTCACTCAATCCGCCATGACGCTCATCGCGGTAGTTCTGGCGCTGCTGACCGATGCCGGGCTTAAAACGATCTGGCCAATCTATGTGTTGAATGCGATCTCGGCCAGCGCGTCGGCATTTGATGGCCCGGCGCGCCAGGCTCTGGTTCCCAGTCTTGTTTCGCGTGAACACTTGACCAATGCGCTAAGCCTGAATGCGGCCATGGGGCAGGCGGCAACCGTCGCCGGCCCGATGATAGCGGGCCTGCTGATCGGCGGGCACAGCATCTCGATCGTGTACTGGATCAACGCGCTGTCGTTTCTGGCCGTGATCGGTGCGCTGTTGATCATGCACCCGACAGTTGCTGCGACCGCGTCGCGCAAGATCGATCTCGGTTCGGTGCGCGAGGGTCTGTCGTTCGTGCGCCGATCGTCCATCATTTCCTCGACGATGCTGCTCGATTTCTTTGCCACCTTCTTCTCATCGGCCAGTCAACTGCTGCCGATTTTCGCGGCGAAGATTCTCAACGTGGGGCCGCAGGGCTTCGGCCTGCTGGAAGCTGCTCCGGCGATTGGCGCGGTGATCACCAGCGGTGTGATGAGCTGGATCTCGCGCGTTCGCCGGCCCGGCGCATGGATTCTGTGGTCGGTGGCTGCCTACGGCCTGGCCACGGTGCTGTTTGGCTTGTCGACTTCATTTGCCCTATCCTTGATCTGCCTTGGCTTGACGGGTGTCGCCGATACGATCAGCATGATCTTGCGCCAGCTCATTCGGCAGCTGGTGACGCCCGATCACATTCGGGGGCGAATGACGTCGGTCAATATGATCTTTTTCATGGGCGGGCCGCAGTTAGGCGAGGTGGAAGCCGGGGCCGTAGCGGCCTTGATCGGTGCGCCGTTGAGTGTGGTGACCGGCGGCCTGGGCTGCCTGCTGGCGGTCGCCTTCATTGCCTGGAAAGTGCCCACCTTACGCCGCTACGACGAAGAAGACCTGAAACGTGCGGGCGAGGCATTGGCGCTTACCGCCGGGAAATAATCACGGCTTGATCCTCTGTGGCGTCGGCGTGTTACAATGGGGCAATTACAACAGCTGGTCGATGCCGGAACTGTCGGGCGAGTTGTAAAGTTGATGATTGACGAAACGAACCAGCTGACTGAACGGTTCGCTATTGTATGCCGGAAAGCGGGCGAATTTCTGGCTCAATGCACCGATGCAGGCCAAATATAAAAGGTGCGGATCGGCTTCGGCCAGGCGTCGATCGAGCGCCGCCGGATTATGAAGCCAGGCGGCGCGTCGTTCGGCCAGCAGGATTTCCACCTCTTCTCCGAGCAGATGAGTCATTGAATCTGGCTGCGAATAATCCAGGATGGAGACGGGCGAAAGCAGCCGGCAGATCGTGCGGGCCTCCGTTGATTCGATGCGCAGTTCGCCGCCAAAGGTGAAGGCCGTTACTTGCCGCCCCTTTCGATCCTGCAAGATGACGTGCCCGGCACAGACCCGATACGTTTTGCCGAGCAGCCAGGGGTGATGCACACGCAGGTCTTCGACACTGCCCGCGGCAGAAGCGATCGAGCACGTGACGATTTCAGGATCGAAGTGCTGCTCAGTCGGGATGGGCCGCAGCACGATTTTGAGCTGACAATCATCGGGCACAGCCGGATCTTCCGAGGTCGAAAGGCTGTAACCCAGTTCGTCTTTTTCCGGTGATACACGCTCATCTGGCATGGTTCAGTTCCTTTGCCTGATATTCAATGGCACACTATAATGTACTCTGTAAATGGATCGCCTCTGGTGATTATACACAAGTGCTCAAGTCGGCGTCGGCCATGCCCACTTGCCAGTGGCAAGTGGTGGCCCGCCAGGCGCCGCCGACGATCCGCGAGGACGCGGATCGAGAGCAAAAACCGAGATGTGTATAAACACAGATCGCCTGACCGTGGCGAGTATCATTTTGCGGAGATGATGTTTGTCGTTGCAACGACCCATGATGACTGCCCCTGACGGAGTTTTTGTCAATACACATCTTACCATTCCGTGGTCGGAAGTCCAATATCGCTTCGTGCGGAGCAGCGGACCGGGCGGGCAGCATGTCAATAAGTCTTCGACGCAAGTTGAGCTGCTGTTTGACGTGACGCATTCGCCCAGCCTCAGCGATTGGCAGCGCGGCCGGATTCTGCTTAAACTAAAAAATTTGATCGACGCAGACGGCGTGCTTCAGTTGAGCGCGCAGTCCGAGCGCAGCCAGCTGCGCAATCGCGAAGCCGTGACCGAGCGGTTTCAAGGGCTGCTCGCGGCGGCGCTACGTGTCCCCAAAAAACGCCGGCCGACTCAGCCGACGATGGCGTCGAAAGAGAAGCGGCTCGAAGGCAAGAAGCGCCGCAGCCGGGTCAAACAGCTGCGGCGTGGAAGGGAGTAGCACTTGTTTACCTGGTGCCTGGAGACCTGCAAGGCTCGTTGGCTGACGGCTCTTGAGGTAATGGCATGAACGGTCCGGATCAGATTCTGATCGTGGATGATGAACATCCCATGCAGGATTTGCTGCGGCTGTGTCTGACACCGCTGGGCTATGAGATCACGACGGCCGATAATGGTTTGCAAGGGCTGGAGTTGCTCAAGACGGGCCGCTTCAGTGTGGCGACCCTCGATCTGATGATGCCCGGCCTGAACGGGCTGGATATCCTCAAACAGATTCAAGACGCGCGGCTACCCACCCAGGTGATCGTCATTACGGCACACGGTTCGCTGCAAAGCGCCATCGAGGCGCTGCGCCTGGGCGCCTATGATTACGTGACCAAACCTTTCCATCCGGACGCGATCCGATCGGTCATCCGCCGGGCACTCGATCGGCTGCAGATGAGCCGGAAGCTCACGGCGATCTACGAGTTAAGCCAGGAAATGACACTGGCCCGCGATGTCATGCAGGTGGCCCGCACGGTCCTTGATATCGCCGGACGTATCCTGCGCTTCAAAGAATGCAATCTGTGGTTGATCGATCAGCCGCGCGGCGAACTCTATCCGATCAATACTTCCGAGCGACAAAAAGATCCTGTGCTTCAATTGCTGCCGGCCGACGGCAAAGGCATCATCGCCGCGGCGGCACGCAGCGCGCAAGTAGTCTATGTGCCCGACACGCAGCAGGATCCGCGCTATATGGTGGTCGGCGAACCGAACCGATCGGAGCTGGCCGTGCCGTTGAAAGTGAAAGATCGTGTCATCGGTGTGCTGAATGTCGAGCGGGCTGAAGCGGATGCGTTCAAGTCCGACGATTTGCAACTCTTTTCAACGCTCGCCGCGCAAGCTGCGGTGGCGATCGAAAATGCGCGACTGCATCAAGCAGCGCACGAGGAAATCGCCGAGCGCAAGCGCGTGGCTGAAGCCCTGCGCATCGCCAAAGAGGTGGCAGAGGCGGCCAACCAATCCAAGAGCGAATTCCTGGCGCGCATGAGCCACGAGATTCGCACGCCGATCCACGCCATCATCGGCATGACTTCGCTGGCGCTTGAAGCGGATTTGACCCCGGAACAACGCCAGTATCTGGGCGTAGCAGAATCATCGGCCGAATCCTTGCTGGGTTTGATCAACGACATTCTCGACTTTTCCAAAATTGAGGCGGGCCGCCTGGAACTGGACGAGATCGAATTTGATCTGCGTGCCGTTGTGGAACAGACCGCCGATACCATGGCGCTGCGCGCGCATCGCAAAGGCATTGAATTGATCTGCCGCGTCCCGCCGCATGTGCCGACGGCGTTGATCGGTGATCCGCTGCGGCTGCAGCAAGTGCTGATTAACCTGGCGGGCAACGCCGTCAAGTTCACCGACAGCGGCGAAGTGGTCATCCGCGTGGACGTCGCCTCCGACACTGCCGAACGGGCCGAGCTGCATTTTGCCGTGCACGATAGCGGGATCGGCATCGCCGCCGACAAGCAATCGATGATCTTTGAATCTTTTCGCCAGGCCGATGGTTCTGCCAGCCGGCGTTATGGCGGTACCGGTCTGGGCTTGAGCATCGCCAAACAATTGGTCGATCTGATGGGCGGCCAGATTCAGGCCGAGAGCTATGTGGGTGTTGGCAGCACCTTCCATTTCACGGTGAGTCTCAAGAAACAGCGCGGCGCTACGGCTCCGCAGGTTGCCCCGATCGATTTGAAGGGCCACGCGGTGCTGGTGATCGACGACAGCGCGACCTGCCGTCATGTTCTGAACGAAATGCTGACGCAGGCCCAGGTCGAAGTCTTTGAAGCCGATAGCGGCCCGGCCGGCATAAAAGCGGCGAACCGTGCGCAGTCCGCCGGGCGTGCTTTTCAATTTGTGCTGCTCGACAAGAACATGCCGGGGCTGGACGGCTTTGCGACGGCGCGGCAGATGATCGAGGCGCAGGCGCCGCCGGCGAGCCTCATCCTGTTGCTGCCGTCTGAAAACCTGCGTGAAGATGTCGCTGCTTGCCAGGAACTGGGTATCCCTTCGCATCTCGTGAAGCCGATCAAACAAAGTGATCTGTGGAAAGTGTTGACGGTGACCGCGCCGCCTGCGCCGGAGATCACGCCGCCGGTGATCGAGCCATTGGCGGCAACAGCGCCGGCGGGATCTCGGCTCAATATCTTGCTGGCCGATGACAACCTGGCCGGTCAGTTGATCGGTCAGCGCGCGCTGGAGAAGATGGGTCACACGGTGCAACTTGCCAACAATGGCCGCGAAGCGTTGCAGCAAGTCGAAGCCGGCAACATCGATCTCCTCTTGATGGACGTTGAGATGCCCGACATGGATGGGCTTGAAGCGACTCGTCAGATTCGTCAGCGCGAAGCGGGCACGGGCCGCCACATCCCGATTGTGGCCGTCACGGCTTATGCGATGAGAGAAGATCAAGAGCGCTGTCTGGCCGCCGGCATCGATGGTTATTTGGCTAAGCCGTTAAGCCCGGCTAAATTGGCCCATGCGATCAATGTCTTTTGGTCGTCAGTGGCGACCGTGTCGGCGGCGACTTTGCCGCAAGCCGCAGCCGGTCAGGCTGTGGAACAGGCAACGACTGCTTCACCCGTTAACTTATCCGCGGCGCTGGAAGTCGTCGATGGCGATCGCGATTTGCTGCGCGAATCCGTTCAAATCTTTCTCACGCAGGATTATGTGCGCCAGCTGGCCGATCTGCGCGAAGCCATTGAGCGCTGTGATGCGCTCATGGTCAAGCGCGCGGCCCATGGCATCAAAGGGGCTTTGGCCAGCTTCGGCGGCTGGCCGGCGCGCGATCTGGCGTTGCGGCTGGAAATGATGGGGCGTGAAGAAAACCTCGCCGACGCCTCATCCGTCTTACACGAATTGGAAGCTGAGATCGATCGATTTGCGGCATTTTATGCGCGTCCTGACTGGGATTGAGGATCAATACGAACTGCGCTTGATTGACCCCAACATCATCTAGCTGCAAGGAGCAGACTATGGCTAACCCACCTTTGATTCTCATCGTCGATGACAACCGTTCGCTGGTGAATATGATCGCCGGCGTCTTGCACAAGCGAGACTACGAGGTGATCACGGCCTTCGATGGACTGGAGGGGCTGCTGAAAGCGCAGGACGAAAAGCCGGATCTGATTGTGCTGGACATCGTGATGCCCAGGCTGGATGGTTATGAAGTGTGCCATCGCTTGCAGGAGAACCCGGAGACCAAACACATTCCGGTTATCATGCTCACGGTCAAAGGCCAGGTCGATGATCCGACGCTGGACGAGCGGACGATCGAGGGACGCATTCAAGAACAGATGGCGGGCTTTGAAGTCGGCGCGGTCGATTTTCTGACCAAGCCTGTCAAAGCCGGTGAGCTGATCGAGCGCATTAAGAGTTTGCTTTTCTTCGAAAAGCCGTAGGGCGCAGCCAGGAACGATCCGTGTTTGATCGGGCGGCCATCCTCGCTCAATATCCGTGGCTGACTCAGCCGAAGCGGCGCATGATCATCGGCAACGATCTCGACGCGCTGCTGTCGGCGCAGTTTCTCCAGCACGCGCTGGGCTGGTCGGTGGCCGGTTTCTATACGTACACCACGCTGTACGTCGATCCCATGACCGATGGGCGTGACTGCGTCTGGGTCGATCTCGACATTTATCATCCCGCGATTGCCTCGATCGGCCATCATATCCTGAAGACTTCACCCGCTGACCAGGTACCCAGGCACCAGTTAAGCGTTAACCCCAACCTGTTGCGGGGCATCGATCAGACCGACTTCACTCACAAGTATCCGCTCGGCACCATCCACTTTTTGCTGTGGCTGCATGATCAGCGTATCAAGAACACGCGCGCCTGCACGCTGCTGTTGTGGTTGGCCGACTCCGCCTGGATCAACGCGCAGTATTACCGCGACAATGTGCGCACGTGGATCGACGCCTGGGTCAAGCTGCCTGAGCTGGTCAATACGTTTGAGCAAACCGCTTC
>JADGQE010000416.1 GCA_017882055.1 Thermoflexales bacterium | reverse complement strand
GCAAATAATCTTCCACCGCTTCGCGGATTTGCACCGCCAACGTCAGATCGTTTTCCGCGGCCCGCTTTTGTAATCGCTGATACATAGCCCGCGGCAAGTAGACTTGTGTTCGCACCATCGTTTCACGCATGGCACACCCCCACAACTAGATGTATGGATTATACATCTAATTTCCCATCAACTGTTCGACGCGATTCACGCCGACGGAATAATACTTTGCAGCTGGATGATGCACGATAATGGCCGCCGTCGATTGCTCCGGGATCAACTGAAACGCGGCCGTTAATTCGAGGCCCAGTTCCTGCGTTTGCGGCAGCAACGCAAAGACCTTCGCATGCTCGCTGATGTCGGGGCAAGCCGGATAGCCCCACGAATAACGCTTGCCGCGCTTCGTCTCGAGTCCGAGTTCGCGCCGCACATGCTGATGCACATATTCCGCCGTGGCTTCCGCCGTTTCCACGCCGAGGCCGTGCAGGAAATACGCTTCGGAATAGTTGCCGCCATTTTGTAATTCCGAAAATTTCTCGTCAGCGCCGTGCCCAACGGTGACGACTTGCAAAGCGACCACATCAACTAAGCCAGAGCCGCTCGGCGCGAAGTAATCAGCGAGGCACAGATGCTCCTGCCCTGGCTGGCGCGGAAATGCAAAGCGTGCGATCTCCGGCAACGGCTTCTGACCATTTGAAGCCGCATACACTTTCGGATCATAAACGATCAGCGAATCACCTTCCGAGTTGACGGGAAAGTAGCCGTAGACGGCCTGCGGCTTGAGATAACCCGTTCGCAGCGCCTCGCGCTTCATCCGATCGAGCCGCACATCGAATTCGGTCTTCAACTTTACCCAGTCTTCGCCATGCGTGTTCTTCGCACCCCATTGCAAGCGATAGAGCTCATCGATGTCGAGATGCTGCAGCACCATTTCGAGCGGCATTTCGCGGATGACGCGGCTGCCCCAGAAGGGCGGTAGAGGAATGTCTTTTTGTGCTAGACGTTGGAGATTAGAGGTTGGGAGTTGGAAATTGGAGGGCGCGCTTCCAACTTCCAACTTCAAGCCTCCAACTTCCAATCTCGCTTCTTCGATAATCCGTCCCACAAAATCGCCACGCTCATTGGGATCGATCAACTTCTCCATCGCGTCGAGACCTTCAAACGCGTCCTTGCAATAGAGCACGCCCGGCTCGTAGGGCGCGCCCGATTCGGTGAAGAGAATGCGCCGGCCAAAGCGGCGATTGATCGCTGCACCGCCGATCAACACCGGGAACTTCAAGCCGCGCCGCTGCAATTCGTTGACGATCAGCGGCATCTGCTTCGAGGTCGATACGAGCAGTGCGCTCAAGCCGATCGCCGTCGCATCGACTTCGACGGCTTTGTCGATGATGACGTTGGCTGGAACTTGTTTGCCCAGATCGAACACGGTGTAACCGTTGTTGCTCAAGATCGTGTTGACCAGACTCTTGCCAATGTCATGCACATCGCCATAAACCGTCGCAAGCACAACCTTGCCTTTGGTAGTGCCCTCTTTTCGATCGAGCGACTTCTCCAGATGCGCGACCGCTTTCTTCATCACCTCGGCCGACTGCAACACAAACGGTAAGATCAATTCGCCTGAGCCGAATTTGTCGCCGACTTCTTTCATCGCCGGGAGCAGCACCTGATTAAGCGTCCAGACTGCGCCGTCATTGGCCGTTGTGCCGTGCGCGGCGATCGATTGATCGATCAGCGGCTCGATGCCGTCCTTCTTGCGGTGAACAATCATCCAGTGAATTTTCTGCTCGACCGTCAGCCCCTCGGTCGGATCTTCGACCGCTTTAGTCGTATCCGCTTTCACGTTTTCGAAATGGGCAATCAGCTTCGTCAGGGCGTCCGGCGCGCGATTCAAGATCAGATCGTCGCACAATGTGCGCACGTGCGGATCAAGCTCGGCATACGGCGTAATGTCCTTGGGATGCACCAACGCCATATCGAGACCGGCCCGCACGCAGTGATACAGGAACACGCTGTTGATCGCCGCGCGCGCCGCCGGGGACAAGCCAAACGACACATTGCTTACGCCCAGCGACGTCAACACGCCCGGCAGCGCCGCTTTGATCTTGCGGATGCCGTCCATTGTCTCGATGGCCGAACCGGCCATATCTTCCGCGCCGGTTGCCAGCGTGAACGTCAACGTATCATAGATCAACGCATCCGGCGCTAAACCGTAGTCATTCACCGCGATGTCGTAGATGCGCTTCGCCACTTCGAGTTTGGCATCGCCGGTTTTGGCCATGCCTTTTTCATCGATCGTCAGCGCGATCACCGCTGCACCATGCGCCACTGCCAGCGGCAGCACCGCTTCGCAGCGTTCGCGTCCACGCTCCAGATTGATCGAGTTGATGATGGCCCGCCCCGGATTCATTTCGAGCGCGGCTTTGAGCACGTCCGCTTCCGTCGAATCGATCACCAGCGGCGCTTCGACGCTCATCTGCAATTTCTTGACCACCGTGCGCATCTGCACGGCTTCGTCATTGCGCTCAGTCAGCGCCACACAGACATCGAGCATGTGCGCGCCGCCCTCAACTTGATCGCGCGCCACTGTCAGGATGCCATCATAGTCATCTTCGAGCAGCAGCTTCTTGATCTTGCGACTGCCCTGCGAATTGACGCGTTCGCCGACAATCAACGGCGCTGGATCTTGATGCAACGGAATCGCCCGCATCGCCGACGAGACCATCGGCGCATACTCGATCTCGCGCACTTTCGGCTTGAGACCCCGCACCCGATCGATCACTTCCTTCAGATGTTCCGGCGTGGTGCCGCAGCAACCGCCGACGACACTTACGCCTAACTGCGTGACGAACTCGGCCAGCGTCTCGGCCAGCGGCACCGGCTTCATCGGATACACGGCTTGCCCGTCGACGTTGAGCGGCAGTCCCGCATTGGGAATCACCGCAATCGGCTTGCGCGAATGCGTCGTTAAATAGCGCACCGGCTCGCGCATGTAATCGGGACCGGTCGAGCAGTTGAGGCCAATCACATCGACGATGGGCAAAGCCTCCAGCGTAGTTAACGCAGCAGCGATGTCCGTGCCCAGCAACATGCGGCCCGAAGTATCGAGCGTAATTTGCACTTGAAGCGGAATACGCTTACCCGTCTCTTCAAACGCACGCCACGCGCCATGCACCGCGGCTTTTGTTTCGAGGATATCTTGCTGCGTTTCGATCAGCAGCAAATCCGCGCCGCCTTCGATCAAGCCAAGGCATTGTTCGCGAAAGACATCGACTAACTCTTGAAAGGTGATGTTGCTTAAGGTTGGATCGTTCGTGGACGGCAGCATACCCGATGGGCCGATTGAGCCGGCGACAAAACGCGGGACACCGGTTTCGCGCTCAAACCGATCGGCCACGCGCCGCGCCAAAGCAGCCGCCGTCCGATTAATCTCGACGATGCGATCCTGCAATTTGTATTCGCGCATCGTGATGCGGTTCGAGCGGAACGTATCGGTCTCGATCGCCTCGCAGCCGACGGCCAGAAATGAAGCATGGATCTGCTCGATCACTTCCGGCTGGCTGATGACCAGATAA
>JADGQE010000415.1 GCA_017882055.1 Thermoflexales bacterium | reverse complement strand
GCGATCGAGCAGCGGGCCGGAGATTCTCTTTTGATACCTCGTTACCATCGCGGGTGAGCAGGAACAGTTGTGAGTCGGATCGCCCCAGTAGCCGCACGGACAGGGATTCATGGCCGCAATCAGTTGGAAGTTAGCCGGAAACGTCAGCGTGCCAGCGGCACGGCTGATGGTGACCTGATGGTCTTCCAATGGCTGTCGCAGTGTTTCGAGTGAACGCTCGTCGAACTCAGGCAATTCATCGAGAAAAAGCACGCCCCGATGTGCCAGTGAAATCTCGCCGGGACGCGGCAGCTTGCCGCCGCCGACCAAACCCGCGTGGGAAATGGTATGATGCGGCGCGCGAAAAGGCCGTTGGCGCATCATCGGCGTATCGGCCGGCAATAGATCTGCGACCGAGTAGATGCGGGTGACTTCCAACGCTTCTTCAAGCGTCAACCCGGGCAGGATGCCGGGCACCGCGCGTGCGATCAATGTTTTGCCTGCGCCGGGCGGCCCGGTCATGATGACGTTGTGACCACCGGCCGCTGCGACTTCGATCGCGCGCTTCACATGCTCTTGCCCGCGAATCTCACTGAAATCGGTGTATTGGCCGTCGGGCGATTCGGTCGGATCGGGAATGCTCGCCTGCCGGGCGGGGATCGGCACGACGCCGTGCAGATGGTTTACCAGATCGGCCAGCGAACTTACCGGAATGACGTCGAGTTCGGGAATCAAAGCGGCTTCGTCGGCATCTTCGGTCGGAACGATCAGCGTCTTGAAGCCGTTCGATCGCGCTAACGCCGCAATGGGCAGCACGCCGCGCACGTGCCGCACCGATCCGTCGAGGCCGAGTTCGCCAACGATCAATGCTTTCTCCAGTGGTTCGGGCGGAACTTGATCAGAGGCTGCCAGGATGCCAACGGCGATGGGCAAATCATAACCGGGGCCGGCTTTGCGCAGATCGGCCGGGGCGAGGTTCACCGTCAAACGATGGCCGGGGAATTGCAAGCCGGAGTTTTTGATCGCCGCCCGCACGCGCTCGCTCGATTCTTTGATCGCCGCATCAGGCAAGCCGACCAGCATGAACGACGGCAGACCGCGATTGGTGTGGTCGACTTCCACTTCGACGATCTGGCCTTCCAATCCGATCACGGCGCAGGCATAAACTTTAGCGAGCATCATAGCCTCATGAATGGAATGCGTTAGAGTGTAGCATAGACTCTAAATTGATTCAACCAGAGTTTTCTCAGACTGATTCGCGTCTTCGCAGTCGCCCCCGTGTCCGTGCCGCATGGGTGCAACGCAGGAACACGCTGTTTCATCCTGATTTCACTTTTCCATGCTAAACTTTGTATATGAGCTGTGTGCCTTCCGCCAGGCACACAGCCGCCATTTCTCCAAGAAATTGCCATGCGTGTATTACTTGTCGAAGATCAACGCAAAACCTCGGCCTACATCAAGCGTGGGCTGGAAGAGCAAGGCTACGCGGTCGATGCTGTCTACACCGGCCGTGAAGCGTTGGATTGGGCCGAGGCCGCGCCGTATGACGCAGTCGTACTGGATATTCTGCTGCCAGAGTTGGACGGGCTGGCCGTTTGTCGCGAACTGCGGCGGCGCGGCGCGCGCGTGCCTATCTTAATGCTCACGGCCCGCGATACGCTCGACGACCGCGTGACCGGTTTGGATGCCGGCGCGGACGATTACCTCGTGAAGCCCTTCGAGATCAGAGAACTCCTGGCGCGTCTGCGCGCCCTCACGCGCCGATCGAGTGAGCAGCCTAAAACAACGCTTCTGCAAGTGGCGGATCTGGTGCTCGACAACGCCACCCATCACGTCGAGCGTGGCGGCAAAACGATCGATCTCACTGCCAAGGAATATGCTGTGCTGGAATGCCTGATGCGCGAGCCCGGGCGCGTGCTCACCCGCACGATGATCGCCGAGCATGTCTGGAACTACGACGTGTACAATGAATCCAATGTGGTGAACGTCTATATCCGTAACCTCCGGCGCAAGATCGATGATGGCTGCGATCTCAAGTTGATCCATACTGTGCACGGCGTCGGGTATCGGCTGTCGGTCAAAGAAGATGAAACGGTTTAAGACACTGCGAGTCCGCTTTGCGCTGTGGGTGGCCGGCCTGGTGCTGCTCATCCTGACCGCCTTTGGCGGGCTAATGTACTTCGGCCTGGGGCAGGCGCTGCTGACTTCGATCGACAATTCCTTACGGCTGAGTGCGTCTCAGGTCACTGCGTCGATTGACATCACCGACAACACGATCGCTAACGATAGCATCCCCGATATGCCTGTTGCTGATCCGCGTGGCCGCGGTTTGACGATTCGTATCCTCTATCCGTCCGGGCAGGTGCTGCAATCAGCCGGTCCCTATCGCTTCCTGCCGGTTGACGCCGACAGTCTTCAGGCGGCCCAGGCTTACTTGACGTCGTTCGCCAGCCAGATCGTGACCTCCACCCAGGAAGCGGTGCGGTTTTATACCGCGCCGCTCATTCAAAACGACCGCCTGATCGGCATTGTGCAGGTGGGCGAAACACTGATACACGTACAGCAGGCACTCGAGCGTTTGTTGGCCGGCTTGTTGATCAGTGGCCCGCTGCTCATCGCCGTCGCGGCGCTTGGCGGCTTGTTTTTGGCGAGCCGCGCGCTGACTCCGATCGACATGATCACCCGCACCGCGCGCCACCTGGCTGAAGACAGCGCAGACCTGTCTGCACGCTTGAATCTACCACCGACCGACGACGAAGTCGGCCGGCTCGCGGCCACCTTCGATGCCATGCTGGCACGGCTCGAAAGTAATTTCAAGCGGGAGCAGCAATTCACAGCCGATGCCTCGCATGAACTGCGCACTCCATTGGCCGCGATGCAAGCCATCTTAAGTGTGATCCGTGAAGAACGACGTACCCCGGAAGATTACGAAGCCGCCCTGGCCGACCTCGCTGAAGAGACCAATCGGCTGCGCAATTTGACTGGAGATCTGCTGCGGTTGGCGCGCGGCTATGGCGCTCGCCCGCCGCTGCGCGAGCGGGTCGATCTCTCGACGCTGATAAATGATGTCGCCGATTCGATGAGTCCGCTGGCCGAAGCGAAAGGCTTGACGCTGGCTTCCACCGTGCCCAATGGCTTGATGACGATCGGCGATAGCGATGATCTGATCCGGCTATTCGTGAACTTGCTGGACAACGCAATCAAATACACGGAACAAGGTCACATTGACGTGGCGGGTTCTCGCAACACGACTGATCTGCAAATTAAGATCACCGATACCGGCAGCGGCATCCTTGCCGAGCATCTGCCACACATCTTCGATCGTTTCTACCGCGCGGATACCGCCCGCACTTCAAGCGGTGCGGGCCTCGGGCTGGCTATAGCACTCGACATCGCCCGCGCGCACGGTGGTTCGATTGAGGTGCAAAGCAGCGTGGGCCAGGGAACAACGTTCACAGTCACGCTAACCGTTCCTCACTGATTACCCCCTGTACTGTCTGCCACAATCATTCTCCTTATCAAAATCGGCTCTTCTGGCTTGAACGAGATTATTGTTCAACAGACATAGGAATCAGGACGCTGA
>JADGQE010000414.1 GCA_017882055.1 Thermoflexales bacterium | reverse complement strand
AGAGCGCACAAGTGATGGCGATTCACGCCAATACACTGGCAGAATTTGCGGCGGCGGTGGACCAAATTGTCCAGGCGCAACAGAGAGCCGCATTTCACTCAACCGGCGTCTGGGCTGCTTATCAACACTGCTAGTCAGTCGTTTCATAGAAGGCCATGCGGGGATCGGCACTCGGTTGATCGTCGGCCGCAGGACTACGTGAATACAACCGAATGCCGATCCGGCCATTCGTTGAGCGAGACGACGATGCACTGGGATGGTGGCGCGCATTGAATCAGGTAGTTGTCTGGGCGCTGATCAGTATCTTGAGTTTATATCAGGCTGCGGCCTAATTCCGCGGTCTGGAGCGTGTATGAACAGCAGGTTCTTTCAAATGTTAGCCCCCCAGGAGAAACACCGTATTACCACAACCACTGAAGTCTTGGCGACTATGTTGTCAAACTGGTCACAACGCTATGCCTGCATTCGTCCTGCGCGCATTCCCGCTGTGGCTTTGCTGACCTCGGCGGTTGCGCCGAGGGTACTGCCGGCTGAGCTCATGCCGACGATGAAGCTGAGATGCTGGATTCTAGGTGTGGACGATCTGGTCAAGGAGGGTCAGCTGCCGCTCGCCGAGCTGCGTTGGCGAATGGAACGCTGGTATACGGCTGCGCTCAACGGCACGATCGACCGAGGAGTGACGCAACAACCAGATGAGCTCACCGCCATGCTGCTCGAAGTACGATCGGAGCTAGCGCAGCATGCTCTGTTCAAGCCGCTGTGTAAACGCTGGGCGTTGGAAGTACGCCGTCTCGTTGAGGCCATGATCCAGGAGTATCACTTCGGCCTGGAATATCGGGCCAACAGTTCAAGAACGTTGCCCGGCATGGATTCTTACCTGCTCTACGGTGCGGCCCGTATTGGCGTGCCGCTCTGGGCGCTATCCGTCTGGATGGCGACGCACGATACGTCCATCTTGCAACAGCTGGAACCGATCTACCTGGCGACGCAACACGCCAGTGCAGCCGTGCGCCTGTATACCGATTGGATGTCGTTTGAGAAAGAACTATTTGAAAACTCCATCAACGCCATCTTGATTTCTCAACGGCAGGCTCGCCAAAATGCGCTCGACGAATCGCTGACGGAAGCGCGTCGATCGGTTCGGCGTCTGGCCGACGTCTATCGCCAGCGCTGCCTCGATTTGGCTCAGCAGATTCATACGGACCGCGGAATTGTAGAAGAGACCCTGCGTCGCACCGTTGAGTTTCACGCCGACTTCTACAGCGCGCATGATTACAAGACCACGTCACTTAGTCGAGTGCCCGATCTCCTGGTCAGCCAGGTCAGTGCTGCCTAGCGGATCAGCGTTGAGCATTATCGCGGTGTCAGGAGAATCATGATGGAAGAGCGAATACGTTTTGTTGAACACAAAGGTAAACAGATTCTGCTGGAGGATTTCACGAACATCAAGAAAGAAGATGAATTTATTGCGCTCATCGAAAAGGCGCGACAAGTTGTTCACAGCCGGCCACCCAGGTCGGTTCTCGTACTTGTCGACCTGACCAATACCCGCTTCACCACGAAAGTTTCACAAGTCTCCAAAGCGGCAGCGGACAGCAACACGCCCTACATCAAAGCCGGCATCTGGGTGGGGGTCAGCGGTTTGATGGAGATAATGATGAAGGCGATCAGCACCTTTGCGCACCGCGAATTCATGTCGGTCGATGCGCGCGAAGAAGCAATGGAGTGGCTGATCAGACAATAACACCTTCATGCACAACCTCCTATAATTCTACGTTTCAGTTATGCGCCGATCTCTGACGCGATCGGTGGCACGCTGGAGATGAGAATTCATTTTCGCCAATCGTTCATTCGGCCACTGATTAAGACGATTTGCGAATCACCGGTAGATAGATTTTGAATTGAGGTATGACGACGGGTCCAAAGACGTTGTTGTATTCATTACTCTCAGGTATCAGTCCGCGCTGCCAACTTTACGGCCAACACCGTAATGGAGTAACGCAACAAAAAAGTGACCGGCAGCTAAGCATCGCTGCCGGTCACTTTTTGATCAAGATCAATTTCAGCGCAAGCCGCTCAATTCAAACGAAGCGAACAAAATCTTCAAAGTAGCCGAGGTGCTCGGCAGCCGGTCAAAATGCAGCGTGAACGATTGATTCTGGCCCGGCCCCAAATTCCACGGCAGCGGCGGCTCGGTATCGCGGAGCGTACCGAGTGCGCCCTCCGGCGTCTTCAGACTGATATCGGGCGTGTCCATGACAATCGTCGCATTGGCCGGATTGCCGATGCCGCCGACGATGATCATCTCGCTTTGATCTGCATTGAAATAAGCTTGCGTAATTTGAATCGCCACCCGCGAACGCGGATCAGGGGTGGGCGTCGGGCCAACCAGGGGCACGGCCACACTCGCCTGGGCCTTGAAGCCAGGCTGCGGGCTGAAGATCCAGGTCAGTACCGGCCCCGTCACATTCGATGGAACTTCAAAGCCCGACGTGAAAGTTGCCGCAATGCCGGGCAAAATCTGGCCTTTAGCCACCGCATTCGGCCCCAGCTGGCTGGCCGTCAGCGACACCTTGTATTTCTGGGTGGAGTAATCCTGCAGCTCGATCTGGAATTTGCCCGCGTCGATCGGATCTGCCCCGGTATTCTCGACCGTATAATCGACCATGTAGAACGCGCTGCCGACCGGAATGCCCGGAGCATTGTACAAGAACCGCGCCGACAACACCGTGACTTTGACGCCGCCCAGTTCGATCGGCGTATTGATCTGGCCCAGCGTGCCCGGTCCGGGTTTACCGACTTCACTCTCGACCGCGTAATTGGCCGTTACGACCAGGCGCTGCTCGCTGGTCGCACCCAGCAACACCAACGTCAGGCCGGGCCGTGATTGCGAGAAGATGTCCACACTGCCGGGCGACACAAACTGGCGGCCCGAATACTTGAAATGCAGTGTTTGGCCATTGGATAGATCGAGCGTGATCTCGTCGGCGTCGCTCAACGCCTGCAGCATATCGGTATTTTCTTGCGAAGCCGGCAGGCCGACCAGATAATTGATGAGCGTACCAAAAACCCACTCGGCCTTGCCACTGTCCGTGTTGTAATTCCAGCGCCCTTTCGATACATTGACCGGGTTGATAAAGAACGATCGACTGCGAAGATGCAGCACCGTGGGTACGAGTGTTACCGACTGCGGACTCGTCACAGTGGGCGTGGGGGTAACGGCCGCAGACTCTGATGGCGACAGTTGGGTAATCGCGACCATCAACAAGATGATCGCGATAATAACCGCCGCAAAGCCGATCACCAGTATGGGACGGCGTGAAGGATCAGACCAAGTTTGAGCCAGGCGATTGCGCGAAGCAGATCGGGCGGAATCGGGCGAAGGAGGCACGGGCGGAATGCTGCCACCTGCACCCGGCGAGGTAGACATCGGCTGGAATCTCCTGATTATGGAATCGACTGAGGAAGATCGCTGGGACTGATTCGAATGACCACTGCTCCACCCGACGGCAGTATCGACCGGCTAAAATCAAGGTAGGGCACCACTAAATTTACTGCACCCGGCGCATTCACCGTAAACGACAAGCG